>DATDED010000434.1:0-21352 GCA_036523455.1 Gemmatimonadales bacterium | reverse complement strand
ATCCCGACGTGTCGGTGCGCCCCAAGGGCGTGATCGAGAAGTGCACGTTCTGCGACCACCGGCTGCAGCGGGCGCGCGAGGACGCCCGCGCCGAGGGACGGGAGCTGCGTGAGGAGGACTACCAGCCGGCCTGTGCGGAGGTGTGCCCCACCGGCGCCATCGTGTTCGGCGATCTCGAGAACCCGCGCCATCGCGTGCAGGCCCTCAAGGGCGATCCGCGCGCGATGCGCCTGATGGAGAGCCTGGGGACCGAGCCCAAAGTCTACTACCTGGTGCCGAGAGCCTGATATGCGCCCCGAGATCGCCGCCAAGCTCGAGCAGCTGCCGCCCGACGAACGGACGCTGCTCCGTCCGCTGGTGCACACCACTTCACGCTTCTATGTCGCCGCCGGGATCCTCGGGGTAGTCGTACTGTGGGGGATCACCGCCTATGTCCTCCAGTGGCGTTATGGCCTGGGCCGCACCGGGTTGAACCGGCCCGAATACTGGGGCATCTACATCATCGACTTCGTGTTCTTCATCGGCATCAGCCACGCGGGCACGCTGATCTCCGCTATTCTCCGGGTGAGCAAGGCCGAATGGCGCCGCTCCATCACCCGCTCGGCCGAGTTCATCACGGTCCTGGTGCTCGGCTTTGGCGCGATCAATCCGATCATCGACCTGGGACGTCCCGACCGGCTGCTGAACGTGTTCTTCCATCCCCACCTGCGCTCGCCGCTCCTGTGGGACATCATGAGCATCTGCCTCTACTTCACGGCGAGCACGATCTACCTCTACATCCCGATGATCCCGGATCTCGCGATCGTGCGCGATACCGGCATCAAGGCACCGTGGTTCTACCGGTTCCTGGCGGCGGGCTATCAGGACACGCCGGCCCAGCGGGCGCGGCTGGAGCGCGTCATCGGCGTGCTCGCCATCGCCGTCATCCCGATCGCCGTGTCGGTGCACACCATCATCGGCTGGATCTTCGCCATGACGCTGCGGCCGATGTGGCACAGCACCATCTTCGGGCCTTACTTCGTCATGGGCGCGATCTACTCCGGAATCGCCGCGATCCTGATCGCGATGGTGATACTGCGGCGCGCCTACGGGCTGGGACAATACTTCAAGCCGGTGCACTTCGACTACATGGGGCGGCTGCTGTTGATCTTCAGCCTGCTGTGGTTCTACTTCACGTTCGCCGAGTACCTGACCGCCTTTTACGGCAAGGAGCCCGCGGAGATGCGGACCTTCTGGGCCAAGGTGGCCGGTCCGTTTGCCGTACCGTTCTGGCTCATGGTGATCTGCTGCTTCGTGATCCCGCTGGCGCTGATGGCGCGCCGCGCGATGCGCACACCGCGCGGAACGTTGATTGCCGGCATCGCCGTGGTGATCGGGATGTGGCTCGAGCGCTTCAACATCGTGGTACCGACATCGGTCAATCCGCGCTGGGAAATGGAATCGCTGGGGCACTACCTGCCGTCCTGGGTCGAGCTCTCGATTCTGGCCGGCACCTTCGCCGGGTTCGTGCTGCTTTACATGGTGGCCACGAAGTTCTTCCCGATCGTGTCGATCTGGGAGATCAAGGAAGGGCGGGAGGAATCGGTCCGCACGGTCGCGGAGCGCGTGGGGGGCTATCTGCCAGAGCCGGTCGCTTCCCATGCGGTGGAGCCCTGAGATGCGCATGCGGCACGCGGCATACCTGTGCGGGCTGGTCGGGCTCCTCGGCGGCCGGGTCGGCGCCCAGGTGGTCGGCGTGTTCCCGGGGACCCCGACCGTGGGCGCTCGCATCTTCGTGGATCGCGGCTGCGTCCACTGTCACTCCATCTGGGGGAACGGCGGCACGCTGGGACCGGACTTCGCCGTCGTCGGCGCGGGACGTAGCATGCAGCAGCTGGCGGGCGAGTTCTGGAACCATACGCCCCGCATGATCGTGACGCTGCGGCGCCAGGGCGTGCGCTGGCCGACGTTCACGGAGTCGGAGCTGGCCGACGTCATCAGCTACATCTACTACGTGAAGCTGTTCGATCCGCCGGGAGACGCCGATCTCGGGGCGCAGTGGTTCCGCGAAAAGCGCTGTGTGGAATGCCACGCGGTCGGCGGCACGGGCGGGCATGTCGGGCCGGCGCTCGACAGTTATGCGCGCTACATCGCGCCCATCATGCTCGCCGAGGGGATGTGGAATCACGGGCCGGCGATGCAGGAGGCGCAGACGGAGCACCGCATCCCGATCCCCACCTTCCTGGGGCGTGAGATGGCGGACATCCAGGCCTACATCCGCAGCGCGTCGAGCCTGCGCGACCGCGCCGTGGTGCTGCTGCAGCCGCCGAATCCGGCAAACGGGGAGCGGCTGTTCAGCGCTAAGGGATGCGTGCGCTGCCACGGCCCGGGCGGGCGGGGGACGCGGTACGCCCCCGATCTGCGCACCGCCACGCTGCGCCTCAGCGTGTCGGAGATCGCCGGCGTGCTGTGGGACCACTCGTTCCGGATGTCGGCCGCGATGCAGGCACGCGGGTTCGCCTTTCCGCGGTTCCAGGGGACCGAGATGGCCGACGTGATCGCGTTCCTCTACTACCTGCGGTTCAACGAGACCGGCGGGGATGCGCGCGAGGGTGCCCAGGTGTTCGCTCACAAGGGGTGCACCAATTGCCACGTCCTCGACGGCCGGCCGGCGACCGGTCCGGACCTGACGCGCGCCGCAGCGGTGCGCACGCCGCTCGGCCTCGCGACCGCGATGTGGAACCACGCGCCGGCGATGTTCGACGTGGCGCAGTCGCGCCAGGTGGAGTGGCCCGGGTTCGAGGGGGACGAGATGCGCGATCTGTCGGCGTTCCTCCACACGCTGCAACCGCCCGCGCCGGCCCGTGCCGCCCCCGCCGCCAAACCCCCTGCACGCCGGTCGGCGGCGGCGGCGGCGCTGCCGCCCATCGATTCGGCGCTGGCGGCAGCTGGGCAGGCCCTCGCCGCCCAGCGCGCCTGCGCCGCGTGCCACGTGCTGGGGGCGTCCACCATGGGCCGCGTCGGTCCTGACCTGAACACGGTGTTCCAGCGGCGCTCGCCCGAGTACGTGCTGCACAAGCTCGCGGACCCGAAGTTCGACAATCCCAAGAGCCTGATGCCTCAGTTCCCGCTGGACGAGGGCCAGCGCCGTGCCATTCTTGAGTACCTTCGTACGCTGGAGCAATGACTCGTCGTACCATTTGAGGAAGGGGGCAGCGATGCGCATACGGATTCTCACCACGCTGATTGCGGGGATGTTCCTGGGTACGGGCACACGTCTGTGGGGGCAGACGCCCACCGACACCATGCCGATCACGCCGGGGTTGATCGCGCTCGGCGACAGCGTCTTCCATGGGAAGGTGGCCGGTGGTTTGTGCTTCGGCTGCCACGGTGTGGACGGGAAGGGCACGCCCGGCCTCGCGCCCGACTTGACGAGCGGCAAATGGCTCCACGGCGATGGCAGCTATGCCTACATCATCAAGATCGTCGAAGCTGGCGTGCCCCACCCGAAGACCGCTCCAGCGCCGATGCCGCCGATGGGGGGAGCGAAGCTCGGTCCAGCGGAGTTGCGCGCCGTGGCCGCGTACGTGTTTTCGTTGAGCCACCCGAAAGCGCACTAGCACGGGCGGGAGCCTCGCTGACTGGATAAGCGTGGGGCCGGCCCGAGCGTGAATGCCGACAATTTGTCGGCTTTGGATGTCGGGGAATCAAACCTCTGGATCTGGAGAGTCCTGGTTCGAGCCCAGGAGGGGCAACTGAGATCGCGTGGTCGGTTCTGGGGTTAGCTGCCCAGGATCGCCACGCGTTCTCATTCACAGGGCGGTTGTGTCAGCTGCGATCAAAGGAAGGGTGTCTGTTGCGACAATATTGGCGGTGACGCCCAGCGGCGCTTCGGGCTGCTCGACCGGCTGGGCATGGTACCCAGATCGGCCTGGACCTGGCACGTGAGCAGTATCTGCATATCGTTCCAGCCGCCCGCGCGGGCGCGATACTGGGCAGAGTCCTGGGGAGGGGACGAACCGGCATGTTGGCCCTGCAGTTACAATCTCTCAGTATCCCATCCAATCAGGGCATAGACGCTCCGGCCAACGCGCCAGCCAATCCCCGGCGATGAACGATCTGCAGCTGCTCCGTGAGTCGCTGGCCCCGGAGTACGAGGTCGAGCACGAGCTCGGCCGCGGCGGCATGGCCTACGTCTACCTGGCACAGGAGCACAAGCACGGTCGACGGGTGGCCATCAAGGTGCTTCGCCCGGAGCTCGCCACGACGCTCGGCGCCGAGCGGTTCCTGCGTGAGATCCGTATCGCCGCCCGCCTGTCGCACCCCAACATCGTCCCCCTCCTGGCGTCCGGTCACGCCGGTCCGCTGCTCTACTACGTCATGCCGTTCGTCGAAGGGGATTCGCTGCGCGCTCGCCTGGACCGCGAGGGGCGATTGTCCCTCGCCGCCACCCTGCGCATCGCGCGGCAGGTCGCGGCCGCGCTGACCTACGCCCACGCGAACGGCGTCGTGCATCGCGACATCAAGCCGGAGAACATCATGCTCACCGGTGACGCCGCCATGGTCTCCGATTTCGGCATCGCGACGGCCATCGAGCATGCCGGCTCGTCCCGCCTGACACAGGCGGGCGTGAGCGTCGGGACGCCGATCTACATGAGCCCCGAGCAGACGAGCGGGCCCGTAGACGGCCGCAGTGACCTGTACTCCCTCGCCTGCGTCGTGGTCGAGATGCTCACCAGTCACCCCCCCTTCACCGGGCCCAGCGCGCTGGCGGTCCTGGCCCGCCACGCGACGGAGCCGGCCCCGTCGGTTTCGGCCATCCGACCCGAGGTCCCCGCGGCCGTCGAGCAGGCCCTCGAGCGCGCCCTGCGCAAGACCCCCGAGGATCGCTTCGCGACGCCCGACGAGTTCGCGGCCGCGCTCGAATCCCCCTCCCCGGGGACGGCGCCCGCGCTCGCAGCGACGACGCTCGACTCCATCGCGGTCCTGCCGTTCACCGACCTGAGCCGCGAACGAGACCAGGAGTATCTGTGTGAAGGGATCGCCGCGGAGCTGCTCGATGCGCTGATGCGGCTGGGCACGCTCCGGGTCGCTTCTCGCACCTCGGCCTTCGCCTGCAAGGGACAGAACCTGGACGTCCGCGAAGTGGGCCGGCGCCTCAACGTGCGCAACGTCCTCGAGGGGAGCGTCCGGCAGGCGGGCGAACAGCTGCGGATCTCGGTGACGCTGACGAGCGCCGAGAACGGCTTCCAGCTCTGGAGCGAGCGCTACGACCGCGCGATGACCGATATGTTCGACGTGCAGGACGAGATCGCCCGCAGGGTCGTGGCCCGGCTGGCGCCATCCGTCGGTGGCTCCGGCGCGCCGGTCGTGGCCCCCGGCACCAGCGATCTCGAGGCGTATCGCGCGTACTTGCGGGGCCGCCATTTCGCGAACCGCCGCACCGAAGCGGATCTGCGGCGCGCGATCGCGTCCTACGAAAACGCGCTGACGCGTGAGCCGGGCTTCGCCCTGGCGGCCGCCGGGCTGGCCGATGCCTGGTTCATGTTGCCGGTGTACGGGGCGCTCGCACCCGAGGACGCGATGCCGCGCGCCAGGGCCGCGGCCGAGACATCGGGCCACGAAAGCCCCGAAGCCCTCGCCGTGATGGGGTCGGTGCGGGCGGTCTACGAGTGGAACTGGACCGGCGCCGAAGCCGATTTCCGCCGCGCTCTCTCGCTCAGTCCCGGCAATGCGACGGTCCTGCACCGTTACGCGGTGAACTGCCTGCTGCCGCAGGGGCGCTTCGGCGAAGGGCTCGCCCGCCTGGAAGAAGCGCTGGAACGCGACCCCATGTCGCTGCTCGTGGCCACGAGCCTCGGGTTGCTGCACTACCTCGAAGGACGGACAACGGCCGCGATCGCCGGCTACAACAGCGTGCTCGAGCTCGATCCCGGTTTTGTGCTCGCGCGCTATCTCCTCGGCGTAGCGCTGTTGGAAACCGCATCGCCCGCCGAGGCCGTGCTGGTGCTGGAAGCCGCCTGCGCCGCCGGGCGCAGCGCCGAGTCGCTCGCCGCCCTGGCCGCGGCGTATGCGACCGTCGATCGCCGCGACGATGCCCTGCGATTGCAGGCGGAGCTCGCCACGATGGCGGGCACGCGCTATGTGTCTCCGGTGCTGCTGGCACAAGTGCATCTGGCGCTGCGGCAGCCGGAGCTGGCATTTCTCGAGCTGGAGCGTGGCTGCGAGCGTCGCGCCTCGGAGCTCGCCTGGCTCGCCGTGCGCCCGACGTGGGCTCCGCTGCGTGGCGCTGCCCGGTTCCAGGATCTGCTGCGTCGCGTGAGGCTCGCGTGACACCCCTTGCCGAGCTGCGGCGACGTTTGACGCTCGACCGTCGGGCCATCGCCCGGTCATTGGGTGATGGTGTGCCCCTCGGACGAGTTGTCGAGGTGCGCAGTGGGCTCTCGGACCCGCACAACGGCGGGCGTACCGTCGCGATCGTGCGCTTCGCTTCGGGACTGCGGGTCGTCTACAAGCCACGAGCCGTGGGACTCGAAGCCGCGTTCCACCATCTCGTGACCTGGTGGAATGAGCGGGCGGGCCACTTCGCGCTCTTCGCGCCGCGCGTGATCGACCGTGGCAAGTACGGGTGGATGGAGTTCGTGGCCCACGAGGGATGCCCTGACGGTGAAGCGGTGAATCGTTATTGGGAGCGCGCCGGGGCGTTGATCGCGCTCGCCGACTTGCTGGACGCGACCGACCTGCATCACGGCAACGTCATCGCCCACGGGGAATACCCTGTGCTCGTGGACCTCGAAACGCTGCTCCAGCCGCGCCGGCCCCACGAGAAGCGTTCGCTGCTGAGCACGGGGCTCGTGCCGGCCTGGATCCGTGGCCCCGATGGGGGCAGCTACGACGTGAGCGGCTTTGGCGCCATCGCCCCGCAGCGATACAAGGGAACCACGGTCCCGCTGCGCGAGAACGTGATGCGCGTGGGAACGGACGTCGTTTCCGCTGCTGATGTTGTTGATCAAATCGAAGCGGGATTCTTGCGCGCTGGGGCCCTGCTGTGCGAGCGGCGGGAGCAGTTACTCGCCCAGTTACGGCAGTTACGCGGGCTCGAGGTCCGTGTGATGCGGCGACACACCGAGATCTACCGCGCGGCGATGGAGGACCGTGATGCTCTGGAAGCGATGACTGAGCCTGAGCGCGCGGCGCTTGGTCGCGGAGACATCCCGCGTTTCGTCGCCTCGACTGAGTCGAGCTACAAAGCCTTGATCGCCCGCATCCGCCGGCTCGGGCCGTCGTACTACCAGGAGCAGGCCGGGCTGCTCAGGACCGCGCTAGCGTTATGGAGTCTGGGCGGCGCGTTGCTTATGCAGCAGCACCAGGAAAATGGTGTCGAAGATGGCGGTCCCGATAAAGAGAAACATCACAAACCCGCGCATGTTCGGTCGATTCTCCTGTAGGAGAAAAATGTTGGCGAAGAAGATGATGCTGTTCCCAACCACGCGAAACCACGACGCCCCCCAGCCGATGCCCCGCAGCCCGGGTCGGGCAAACAGGAAGAAGATGAAGAGCAGGCTCATCACGAAATTGATGATCAGCCCGCTCAACGGAGCGGCTTCCTCGGGGTGAAAGCGCGCGAAGGCGAAGTTCCCGGCCAAGGCGAGCAATAAAGACCCCACCACCACGAACGGAAAGAAGCGCTGGATCTCTTTGATCGTCTGCTCCGCTCGGCCATAGCGGAACAGCTGCCACACGATGAAAGCATCGAGGACCGCCCAGGCCAGGATCATCGCGACCTTCACCACGTCCACCGAGCCGTTGTCACACCGCGGCGGTTGCACCAGGCTGTACTGCAGCTCCCAGGTGAAGTTCATCACGATGGCGACGAGGGGGAGGCCGTAGGTGCGCTGCCGGCAGCATTGACGGATGATCAGGATGTAGGCGATGGCCCAGCACAGGTCCCCGAGAACCGTCAGGTTCATCCAGAACCCGTTGTCCAGCAGGTGGTGGGCGAAATCCCCGCGGGGGATTTCGACCACCGCCGCATGGCAAACGTTCACGTCGAGATGCCGGCCGCCGACTTATAGTGCTGGTTCACCTTGCTGAACGCGTTCCAGTTGAGCTTCTTGATGGCGCTGTGCAGCTTCGGCGTGGCCGTGACCCCGACACTCTTCAACGCCTTGGTGGGGTTGCGTTTGAGGGCAGAACGGAACTTCTTGTTCTTCATCGCCTTCCGGACCATCTCCTCGAATCTCATAGCCATGGGTTTCTCCTCTAACGGTGCGCTACGAATGAGGGAGTTGCCGATTCAGTTGCGCCGACAACGTACCCCCGGCGCTCGGGGTGTCAACTCAGGATGGCCAGACGTCGGCCAGGGTCGCGAGCGTGCGGTAGCCGGGAATCAGCTGCTCCGCCCGTTCGGCGAGCACCGCTCGCTCGGCGTCCAGATGCCGCACGAGCTCCTGGCCTCCTAGCGCCCGGGCGTCGTCGGCAAGCGCTTCATACCAGGACTCGATCGTCGCGACTCCCCAGGCGAACCCTTCTCGCAGGATCCAGGCAGTGGCCGGCTCCTTCCGCTTCCGCCGTCGCTTGGCCTGGGACAGGAAATAGGTGGTTCGTCCCTGATCCTCCAGGTCATCCTGCCAGTCGAACACATCGTCGGTCATCTGCGCGATGGCGCCGAGCCGGTCACACAACCCGAGCCTGGCGGGAAGCCCGTCTGATTGCCCATGTCGCAGACACGTCGCGACGATGGGGATCTTCGCGGGGCTGACCTTGAGCGCGGAAATCCGCTGGAATTGTTCGAGTGTGATCGTCTTGAGTCGCGCGTCAACGATGGTCGCTTCCACCGCGCCGAACCAGAGCTTGGCGAACCACTCCCAGAAGGGGTGGTCTGGCTCGAAGTACTTGGCGTACGCCTGCTGGAACTCCGAGTGAAAGAACCCCGCGGCCGGTAACAATGTCGGATCAGCGGCAGGATCCCCGTCCATCACGTCGTCCAGCAGCCGGATTTGGCAGTAGCCGGCGATCGTCGAATAGGTCAGATCGTCGAAGAAGGCGTCATCGACCTCGGCGCCCAGTGCCTGGCCCACCCACTCGGGAAGGGTGAGAATGGGCAGGGTGCGACGCTGCCGGAAATAGTCGGCGGGATCGTCGGTCGGTGACAGTCGCTCGAGCCACGCGAACACCCGCGCTAAGAGCTCCGGCGTGGCGGCGAGCCGGGCCTCTAGGCGCGCGAACGCCGTGTCGATCCTGGTCATGAGGCGCGTGGCGTCAGGAGCTGCCGGGCGAGTGCTGCGGGGTAGGGCATGGCCAATCGCTCACCCAGCGCCACCGCGGTCTGCCACTGCGCGTGTGCCGCCTCGGTCTTTCCTTGCAGGCGCTTCGCTCGCCCGCCGAGCAGCGCGACCCAGGGCCTGGCGATCGGGAATACCCGGGCCAGACGGCGTAGGGCGCCCAGGGCCGCACGGAGTCCGCGCATCCGCTTGGCGCCAGCTGGGCCGTCTCGACCACCTGGCTGCTCCAGGAGCTGGAGCAGCACGTCGGCGGTTCCTGTCGCATCGAACACATAGCCATGGTAGGCCGGCATGAGCTTCTCGAGCAACGCCGCGGCTTCGAGCGCGGCGCGTTCAGCGCCTGCCGCATCGCCGGCGCGCAGTTGCGTGAGCGCCTGCACGGTTCGCAGGGGGAGATCGCCGTGAACCGTCCCGACGTTCCAACGGATCCCGGCCAGATGTTCCGTCGCAGCGGCGGCTTCTCCGTTGCGGCCGAGGACGAGCAGGCAGAGCACGCGACGATACACGGCGCTCGCCTGCCCTCGTGGATCGTTCCGCTGTGTCGCCGATCGGTATAGCTGGCCGGCCTGGTCGAGGCTCGTCTCGAAGCGTCCCTGGAGGTAGTGGAGATCGATGAAGAATTGAGTGCCGTCGTCCCAGCGGCGCGCATCACCGAGGCGCGCGCTCTCCGTCGTGACCAGCTCGAAGAGCGCCTGCGCTTCGGTCCACGCGGCGACCCCGAGCTTGTAGGCGCCCACGCTGAGCGCGGTCCAGATCGTGGCGGGGACGTTCCCGGAGGCGCGCGCGGTCTCGAGTGCACGACGGCAATAGGCGTCGGCCTGCTTCGGCAGCGGAATGAAGCCGAGGATCGCACCCACCGTCGAATACGCACGCGCCAGCTCGGGCGACGGACCGGCGAGCTCGGCGAGATTGAGTCCACGCATGGCGCTGTAGAGGCAGGCCAGGTTCGCATCGCGCAGGTAGAACACTTCAACCAGCGCCTCATGCGCGTTTGCCGCGCTGAGCAACACGTCGCGTTGCGCCGCGCGAAGCCCCACGAACCGCGTCGCGAACTTCCGATGGACCATCTGCCGCGCCGCCTGGCCCAGGAGGGCCCCCGCGAGCCCCGCTTTGTTGCTCGGCATCGGCTCACCCGCGAGGGCCAGACCGCGGCGCAGGTGTGCCTCGCCTTCATCGTACCGGGACCAGTTCACACAAGCCCGGCCCGCCTGCATCTCCCAGCGCCTCCGCTGGCTCGCCTCCGCGTCCGGGCTCAGCGCGAGCGCGTCCCGGAGGAACCCGACGGCCTCCGCGTTCGCATAGCTGCGGAAGGCCTGGTCCCCGGCCCGGTCCAGATAAAGGACGGCCTTTGGGATCACCTCGGCGCGTCGCCAGTGGAACGCAAGGAGGGGAAGGACCGGCTCCAGATCGGCTTCGTGCCGCGTCTCGAGCCAGGCGCCGACGGCGCGGTGCAGATCGCGCCGCTGCGCATACAGCGTCAGATCGTAGGCGACCTGCTGGGTGATGGCGTGCCGGAAGGTGTAGCGGGGATCGCCGCCATCGCCCTCGGGCCGAATGAGGTCGAGGCGCTGCACCGTGGCGAGCGACGCCGCGAGCTCCGCGTCGCTGATCGGAATGGGGAAGACGTCGCGCAGCATCGCGACCGGGAATGTCCGCCCGATGACGCTGGCCACCTTCACGGCGAACTGCTCCGTCTGGGTCAATCGGTCGATGCGGCTGGTCACGACGCCCTGGAGCGTCGGTGGGAGCCCGCGAGCGGCCAGGGCCTCGGCGAACGCCGGGGCGAGCTCACGGGTCGGGTCGGCCATCTCGCAACGACCCTCCGCGACCACGATCAGCCCGTAGTCCCGCAGGGCGTAGACGAGCTCCTCACTGAAGAACGGGTTGCCGGCGGCACGGTCGTGGACCAGTGCGAGCACCGGTTCGGGGACTGACCGTACGCCGAGACGGTCCGCGAGCAGCGGGTCGACCGCTTCGGGTCCGAGCGGCGCGAGCCGGAGCCTTCTCTCGCCGGCCAGGCCCGCCAGGGCGACGAAGTCCGCGGGCGCGGCGTCGTCGAACGGACGGCTTGTCACCACGAAGAGCAGGGTCGGGATCGTGCGGGCGGCGGCGAGCAGGAGCGCCCACGAGGACGAATCGAGCCACTGGGCATCCTCGATCGTCACCACCACGGGCCCGGTGTCTCCCAGGTGCGCCAGGGCGGCGAGCAGGAGGTTGCGGACATTCGCGGCGCGTACCTCGTCGGTCATGGCGGCGATCAGATCGTTGCCGCCGAGCTTCAGGCCGAGCAGCGGCCCGAGAAGCGGCACCATGGGGGCGTGCTCCGGTCGCAGGCCCAGACGCGTGGAGAGGAGCTCCGGGTCGGTGCCCGCGAGCGATCGCATCGGGGGAATCCAGGCGTGATACGCGGTCGCTTTCTCGATGTCATCCCCAGCGCAGTCCAGTACGCGCGCGCCGCGCCGGGCGCCGCTGCCTCTGGAGTACTCGATCAAACGGGACTTTCCGATGCCGGGCTCGCCTTCGATCAGGATGACCTTGCCTTCGCGCCGGGTGACCAGCGCCTCCACCGCCGCGTCGAGCGCCGCACACTCTCGCTCCCGGCCTCGCAGCCGGTCGTCGCCTCCGGCCGTCTGGGTCGAAGGCGCGGCGGCCTGCTCAGCCGACGGCCGGTGGACGACGACCGGTTGCTCGCGGCCCTTCACGCGGAGCGGCCCAATGGGGGCGAAGCGCAGCGCCGTATGACGCCGCGCGCGTTCCTCCGTCGCGGCATCGCACAGCAATGCCCCCGTGGCGTGCTGCATCAGCCGGGCGGCCAGGTTCACCGGTGGGCCGGCCACGGTGTACTGCCGCCGGCGCGCCGTGCCGTAGACCCCGCAATAGAGGAGGCCGGTCGCGATCCCGACGGACGGGGTGAGCCCGTGACGCAGAAGGGCGGCGTGCATCGCGAGTGCCGCAAGCGTGCCGCGCGCGGCGTCGTCCTCGTGGGCGCGGGGGGGCAGGCCGAAGGCGGCGACCAGGGTCGTGCCTTTGTCGTCGGTGAGGAGCTGGTAGACCGTCCCCTCGAAGCGCTCCACTGCCCCCTGCAAGGCCGCCACCGCCTCCTGGATCTGGCCCAGTGCGTCGGGTTTGCTGGGATCGATGGCGCCGAGGCCGCAGAACACCATGGTGACGCGTCGGAACTCACCGAGCCATTCGCCGAGCCCCGCGTCTACTCTGGCGGCGATGATTTCGGGGACGAGCCGACGGATCTCGTCGGCCCAGTCCGGATCGGGCGCCACTGGGCGGGGCGTGATCGAGGCGACCGGCGTCCGGAGGTGGGCGAGCCGCAGCGCGCCTCCCTCGAGCGGTGATCCCTCGGCGCCACGCTCGAGCACTGCGGCTGCTTCAGGGGAGAGGATGACCTCGCCCTCATGGGCGAGTCGATCGACGGCGGCGGCCTGTGCGATCGGCGCGCCATGAGCGAGGGAGAGCCATCGTCCGGACACGCCGCCGACGCGAAGGTGAGCCAGCGGCCCCACTCCGACCGAGATGCGCATGCGCAGCGCCCCCGTCACGGGAGGATCGCCGGCCTCCTGGAGGCGCAGGCCGCACGCGGCCGCGGCCGTGACGGCGGCAACGAGATCCGCGCCCTCGTCGGCGGGCCAGGCCGCGAGGGCGGCGTCACCCGCGAAGGCGAGGATGTCGCCCCCCGCGGCGAGGACGATGTCCGTGAGCCTGCCGAAATGCGCGTCGATGATACGGGAGAGTTCTTCTGCTCCTCTTGGCCCCTGCAGGCTCAGGGCTTCCGCCAGCGCGGTGAAGCCGGCCAGGTCGGCGAAGAGCACGGCGGCGGGACGGATTTCCATCCGGGGGCCGAGAGGGCCCCCGGCGTGTGCAGCGATGTCGTGCAGCTCCAGCGCCGACACGTAAGTGGCGAGCGCCGCGACGCCCGGTGTGACATCGTATCCGGAGCTCGAAGTCATCCTACTCCCAGGGTGTCGTGGCGGGGTGAGACGCAAGCATACGCGCGCGGAAAGAGGACCGCCATTTGCGCTTGACAGCGCCTCCGGGAGGCGGTAGCCCCTTGCCATGAAGCCCAAGCCGCCGGTGTGCTGTACCGTACCCACTCACGTCCTGCTGCGTCTCGCTCAGGCTCTCGACCCCGGCGTGAGCCGGCGCGCGCTCGACGCGCTGGGCTTCTCAGCACGGGCACGCGCGCTGCGCACTGAGTTGGCCACCCTACCCCCGTTACTCACCGTCCCCTCGCCCAATGGGGGCCGTTACCGCGAAGTCTACGACGTGCGGCACGGTTCCCCGCACGCCCTGCCGGGAAGGCTGGTTCGGTCCGAACGAGAGCGACCAGTACGTGATCGCTCCGTGAACGAAGCCTATGTGAACGCGGGCTATACCTATGCGTTCTATCGCACGGTATTCGGACGGAACTCCCTCGATGGGCACGGGATGGTGCTCCGCTCGAGCGTGCACCTCTCGCGCGCGCTGAACAACGCGTTCTGGGACGGCAGCCGAATGGTGTATGGCGACGGCGATGGCAAGATCTTCGTTCACCTCGCGCGTCCGTTGGAGGTCGTGGCGCACGAGCTGACCCACGGCGTCATCGCTCACACGAGTGGCCTGGTCTATCGGGGTGAAGCAGGGGCGTTGAACGAGAGTTTCGCCGATGTCATGGGGTCGCTGGTGAAGCAATGGCGGCATCGGCAGCCGGCGCGGCGCGCCGACTGGCTCATCGGACGGCAGATGATGGGTCCGGCCGTGCGGGCGCGTGCGCTCAGGACGCTCACGGGCCGGAAGGCGTTCGAGGGCGATCCCATGCTCGGCACCGACCCCCAACCCAAGCATTACCGCGACCGGGTTCGGGTGCCCGATCCCGACCTCGCCGCCCACCTCAACTCGGGCATCCCCAATCATGCGTTCTACCTGGTCGCGACGCGGCTGGGCGGCCACGCCTGGACCCGGGCAGGGGCGATCTGGTACGACGCGATGACGACGCTCCCGTCGCGCAGCAGCTTCGCTACCGCGGTGGGCCATACGATCGCCATCGCCAGGCGACGGTTCGGCTCGCGGGTGGCAGCGGTGGTGTCCGGCGCCTGGAGAGACGTGGGTCTGTAGCAACGCCGAGGAGCCGGCGGAGAAAACCGGTTATCATTCGATTCGACACCCGGACTGGAGCCAGGGACTATCGCTGAAGGACCACGTCTCACGACGAGAACGCCGTTGCTCGGCCGCTTCGGGGGTCGCCGCCGCCGGAAGGTCGAAGCGCCCCTCCGTGCCGAGCTCCTGAGCATCGAGCGACTGGAGGAACGAGCCAAGGCCCTCGCCGCCAGTTTCACGCTCGCCCGGAACCCCCGCCGCAAGGCCCGCCCGTTCTTCTCGCGCCTGGATGACAACGCCCGCGTGCTGCGCGAGGCCTATCGTACGTGCTCCGACGACGTCCACCGTGGCGCGTTCGTCCCCCCGGCGGCAGAGTGGCTCCTCGACAACTTCCACATCATCGAAGGCGTGATCCGGGATACCCGGCACGACCTGCCGCAGCAGTATTACCTGCAGCTGCCCAAGCTCGCCTCGCGGGAGATGGCCGGGATCCCCCGGATCTACGCCATGGCGCTCGAGCTGATTCGCCACACCGATGGTCGCCTGGAACGACAGCAGCTCGCGCGCTTCGTCACGGCCTACCAGACGGTGGCGCCCCTCACCATCGGCGAGCTCTGGGCCTGGCCCAGCATGCTCAAGCTCGCCCTCATCGAGAGTCTGCGGCGGCTGGCGGATGAGACGCTTCAGGGCCGTGACGCGCGTCTCAACGCGGACGACTACCTCGCCCGGATCGGCGATGCCGACGAGCCGGTGCCGTTGGCGTCCCTCCCCGAGGTCCTGGAAACGGCCTACGTCGTGCGGCTGCTGCAGCGGATGCGCGAGTATGGTCCCCTCGTCTCCCCCGTCCGGGCCGCCGTCGAGGAACGCCTCGCCGCCCAGGGGATGACCGCCGAGGATGCGATCCGGACGGAGTACCAGGCTCAGGCAGCGGCCCAGGTCTCCTTCGGCAACGGCATCACCAGCCTGCGGCTGTGCGCGACTCTGGACTGGACCCAGTACTTCGAGAGCGTCAGCCTCATCGAGCAGGTGCTGCAGCGCGACCCGGCCGGCGTCTACGGGAGAATGGACTTCCAGAGCCGGGACCGCTACCGGCAGGCGGTGGAAGAGCTGGCCGAGCCTACCGGCGAGGCCCAGCTTCGCGTGGCGTTGCGCAGCGTGGAGAGTGCCCGCCAGGCCGCGGAGCAGCAATCGTCCCACGACCCCACCGCCCACGTGGGCTATCACCTGATCGGGGGCGGGCGCCCTGACCTCGAAACCGACGTGGAGTACCGCCCGGGACTCGCCGACCGCGCCCGGCGCTTCCTGTTCGCTCACGTCACCATCTTCTATCTGGGATCGATCGGACTCGTCACCGGCGCCATGCTGGCTCTGGCCGTGGCGTACGTCCGGGCGCAGGGCGGTTCCCTGTGGACCCAGGCCGGGATCGCGGCGCTGCTGCTGTTGCCCGCCAGCGAGTTCGCCATCGCCTTCGTCCAGCGCTTGGTCGCGCATCTCGTCACGCCGCGGCGGTTGCCCCGCCTCGACTTCCAAGCCGGCGTGCCCGAAGACGCGCGGACCATGGTCGTGGTACCCACGCTGCTCACGAGCGTGGCCGGGGTGTCCGAGCTGCTGGAGCACGTGGAGGTCCTGGCGCTCGGAAACGTCGACCCCCGCATTCACTTCGCCGTCCTCGGCGACTTCGCCGACGCTACTACGGCCGAGCTGCCAGCCGACGAGGAGATTCTGAACGCCGCCCGGGCCGGGATACACGACCTGAACGCCCGCCACGGACACGGCCATGACGACCGGTTCCACCTGTTCCATCGTGCGCGCCAGTGGAACCCCCGGGAGGGGGCGTGGATCGGCTGGGAGCGCAAACGCGGCAAGCTCGAAGAGTTCAACCGCCTGCTGCGCGGCGCCACCGACACGAGCTACCGCCTCCATGTCGGTGACCCCGAGGTGCTGCCCAGCATCCGTTATTGCATCACCCTGGACAGCGACACCCAGCTGCCGTTGCATGCCGCCCGGAAGCTCATCGGCATCATTGCCCATCCCTTGAACCGTCCGGTCTTCGATCCCCGGCTGCGCCGCGTCACCCGGGGGTACGGCATCCTGCAGCCACGCGTCAGCGTGACGATGGCAAGCGCCGCCGGATCGCTGTTCGCTCGCCTGTACGCCGGGCACACGGGTGTCGATCCCTACACCACCGCGGTCTCGGACACGTATCAGGATCTGTTCCAGGAGGGGATCTTCACGGGCAAGGGCCTTTACGACGTCGATGCCTTCATGGCCTCGCTCGACGGCCGGATCCCCGAGAACGCCCTGCTGTCGCACGATCTGTTCGAAGGGCTGCACGCCCGCGCCGCACTGGTGTCGGACGTCGAGGTGGTCGACGATTACCCCGCCAGCGTGCTCGCGCATGCGCGGCGTCAGCATCGCTGGGCGCGCGGCGACTGGCAGATCCTGTTCTGGCTGTTCCCTCTGGTCCCGACCCGCAGGGGCGTGGAGCGCAACAGTCTCCCCGTCATTTCCCGCTGGAAGATCTTCGACAACCTGCGGCGCACGCTGGTAGCCCCCGCCACCGTGGCCGCGCTGGCACTCGCCTGGCTGGTGCTGCCGGGAAGCCCTCTGGCCTGGACCATCGGGGTGCTCGCCGCCATCGCCTTTCCACTGTACCCACTCGCCGTACGGCTCGGCGCGGGCCCCGCCCCGCAGCAGCCCCGGGGTGTGTTCCTGCGGATTCTCGCCGACGACGTGAAGGCCGCCGGCGCCCAGACGTTGCTGCAGATCACCTTCCTCGCCTACCACGCCTACGAGATGGCCCATGCCGTCGCGCTCACGCTCGTACGCCTCGTCCTGACGCAGCGCCGCCTCCTCGAGTGGGAAACCGCGGCGTCGGCGGCCGCCCGGGCCGCGGGGCTCAGCCTCCGGGCCGGCGCGCTCCTGTTCCTCGTGGAGATGGCGGCCAGCCCCTTCATCGCCCTGATCCTGCTGGTCCTCATCGTCACCGCCCGGCCGAGCAGCCTCCCGGTGGCGGGTCCGCTGCTGGCGGTGTGGGTGGCCGCGCCGCTGGTGGCGTACTGGCTCAGCCGGCCGGTGTCGCTCGAGCGTCACGATCTTGCCCCGGAAGACCGCCGCCTGCTCCGGCTCATCGCCCGCAGGACCTGGCGCTACTTCGAGACGTTCATGGGCGCCGCAGATCATGACCTCCCCGCCGACAACTTCCAGGAGACGCCCGTACCGGTACCGACGGTCGCTCACCGCACGTCCCCCACGAACATCGGGATGGGTCTCCTCGCGGCGCTGGCGGCGCACGACTTCGGTTTCATCGGCACCGGCGAGCTGGTGCAGCGGCTCGAAGCGACGCTCTCCACGATGGAGCGGCTGGATCGTTTCGAGGGGCATCTGCTCAACTGGTACGACACGACGACGCTGGCGCCGCTCGCGCCCCGTTATGTCTCGACCGTGGACAGTGGGAACCTCGCCGCCGCGCTCCTGGCCCTGGCGGAAGGCCTGCAACGGCTGGCCGGCGAGCCCCGGTCGGCGGCCCGGATCTGCGACGGCCTGGCCGACACGGCGGAACTGGCGCGGCAGTCCCTGAAGCGCTTGGCCGACACGCTCCCCGCGACCCGGAATGGGACGGCCGGCCTGGCCGCCGCCGTCACGTCCACCGCAGGCGCGTTGGAGGATGCCGAGGACGCCGAGGGGAAGCTGGCGCTCGCCGCTGCGCTGGGCCCGTCGCTCTCCGAGGCGATCGCGCGGTTCGAGGGCGAGACCGAACCGTCCCCCGACCGGTCCGACGCGATCTATTGGTCACAGGCATTGGCGACGGGGTTGATGGCGTCGCCCCAAGACCCGGTCGGATTCGGGCCGCGGCTCGAGACGTTGGCGCAGCGCGCCGTTGCGTTCGTCGACGGCATGAGCTTCGACTTCCTCTACGACTGGCAGCGCCAGATCTTCGCCACTGGCTATCGTCTCGAAGACGCGCAAGGCTCAGGCCGTCTCGATCCTTCCTTTTATGATCTGTTGGCGTCCGAGGCCCGCCTGGCCAGTTTCGTCGCCATCGCCAAAGGCGACGTCCCCGACGAACACTGGTTCCACCTGGGACGGTTGCTGACGAGTGTGGACGGCGCCCCCACCCTGCTGTCGTGGAGCGCCAGTCTCTTCGAATACCTCATGCCCCTCCTCGTGATGAAGAGCTACCCAGGTACCCTCCTCGACCAGTCGTGCCGCATGGCCGTGCGCCGGCAGATCGAATACGGGAAGCAACAGGGCGTACCCTGGGGAATCTCGGAGTCGGCCTTCAATGTCGTCGACCACCACGGGACCTATCAGTACAAGGCGTTTGGCGTTCCCGGGCTGGGGCTGAAACGAGGCCTGGGCGACGAGCTGGTGGTGGCCCCTTACGCCACCGCGCTCGCCGCGATGGTCGACCCGGAGCGGGCTGCCCACAACTTCCGGCGCCTCGCCCGGGAAGGGCTGGAAGGCCCGTACGGGTTCTACGAAGCGATCGACTACACGCACCGAAAGACGGACGACGGTGAGAGCGCAAGCGAGCCTCGACCCCACAGCTCCCGCGGGACCGTCGTTCAGGCCTTCATGGCCCATCATCAGGGGATGAGTCTGGTGGCGCTGGCCAACGCCCTGCTCGACTCCCCGATGGTGCAGCGCCTGCATGCCGATCCCCGAGTGCAAGCGACCGCGCTGCTGCTGCAGGAGCGCGTGCCGCGCCACACGCCGATCACGCGGCCTCGGCCCGCCGAGGAGACGCGGGTGGCGGCACCAGCCGCCGCCGTGGCGGTGCGGCGGTTCCGGTCGCCCCACACGCGCTACCCGCACGCGCAGTTTCTGTCGAACGGCGCCTACACCGCCGTCGTCACCAACGCGGGGGGCGGGGCCAGTTTCTGCCGCGGCAAGGTCGTCACCCGGTACCGCGAGGACTCGACCCGCGACCCGGGGAGCCAGTTCGTCTATCTGCGCGACGTGCGCAGCGGATCCGTCTGGTCCGCGGCCTACCATCCCACCGACCTGGAGCCCGAGGAGTATCTGGTCACTTTCCATGCCGAGCGCGCCGTGTTCCGCCGCCGTCACGGTGACATCGCGACGCAGCTCGACATCGCGGTCTCCACCGAGGACGACGTCGAAGTCCGGCGCCTCACCGTGACCAACCGGAGCGATCGGCCGCGCGAGCTCGAGGTCACGAGCTACGCCGAGATCGTCCTGGCCTCTGCCGCCGCGGATCTGGCCCACCCGGCCTTCAGCAACCTCTTTGTCGAGACGGAGTACCTGCCCGAGAGCGCCGCTCTGATCTGCGCGCGGCGGCCCCGCGCGCGGGATGATGCCGGTGTGTGGGCCGTTCACGTACTGAGCGTGGAAGGGCGAATGCAGGGGCCGGTGGAATGGGAAACCGACCGCTGGCGGTTCCTGGGCCGGGGCCGCAGCCCCGAAGATCCCGCCGCGCTCGACGGACGGGCCTTGTCGGGCACCACGGGGGCCGTGCTCGATCCGATCGTCAGCCTGCGGCAGCGCATTCGCCTGGCCCCCGGCGGATTCGTGCGTCTCTCCTTCGCGACGGGCGTGGCGGCGAGCCGGGATGGCGCCCTCGCCATCGCCCACAAGTATCACGATCCCAGCGCCGCCGCGCGTACCTTCGCGCTGGCCTTCACCCAGGCGCAGAGTACGCTGCGGCACCTTGGCATCTCGAGCGACGACGCCCACCTCTTCGAGCGCCTCGCCTCCCGCGTGCTGTACGCCGACGCTTCGCTGCGCGCCGGGCCGGAGGTGTTCGGGCGCAACGTCCTGGGACAACCGGGATTGTGGGCGCACGGGATCTCCGGCGACCTCCCCATCCTCCTGGTGCGCGTGGCCTCAGGCGCCGCCTTCCCCCTCGCGCTGCAGGTCCTCCAGGCACAGGAGTATTGGCGGCTCAAAGGGCTCAGCGCGGACGTGGTGATCGTGAACGAGGATCCGGCGGGCTACGCCGACGACATCCACGTGCAGCTGGCGGCGTTGCTCGACACCGGGCCCTGGGGAGCATGGAAGCACCGACCGGGTGGGGTGTACCTGCTGCGCGGCGACCGCATGTCCGAGGATGAGCGGAGCCTGCTCGACAGCGTGGCGCGGGTGATCCTCGACGGCGCGCGCGGGGAGCTGTCGAGCCAGCTCGACCTGCCGTATCCCGAGCCACAATGGCGGCGGGAGCTGCCGCCGGCGCCCTCGCGCCCGGTCCTCCAGCCGGACACCCCGGAGATCGAGACGCCCGAGCTCACCTTCGCCAACGGGACGGGTGGCTTCGCCGCCGGCGGCCGCGAGTACGCGGTCGTGCTCGACGGTGACCAGGAGACACCGCACCCGTGGGTAAACGTCATGGCCAACCCCGGTTTTGGCACGGTGGTCTCGACATCGGGCTCGGCCCATACGTGGGCGGAGAACAGCCGCGAGAACCGCCTCACCCCGTTCGCCAACGACCCCGTGACCGATCCCACGACCGAAGCGCTCTTCGTGAGGGACGAGGACGGGGGCGACTTCTGGTCCCCGACACCCGGACCGACACGACGGACATCCGCGAGCGGCCGGTTCGTGATCCGGCACGCTGCCGGCGTTTCCCGCTTCACGCATGCCTCGCACGGGATCCTCCAGGAGCTCGCCGTCTTCGTGGACGCGCAGGACCCCGTGAAGTTCTCGCTCATCACCCTCACCAACCGGACACGCCGGCGGCGGCGACTGAGCGTCTTCGCATACAACGAATGGCGTCTTGGACCGCCGCAACCTGGGGAACACCTCCATGTGATGACGGAGCGCGACGGGGAGACGGGCGCCGTCCTGGCTACGAACCCCTACAACCAGGACTTCGCGGGTCGGGTCGCCTTCGCACACGTCAGCGAGACCGCGCGCTCCGCCTCCGGGGATCGGCTTTCCTTCCTGGGACGGAACGGCTCGCTGGCGCGGCCCGCCGCGCTCCGCCAGCGCGAGCTGTCGGGTCAGTTCGGTGCGGGACTGGATCCGTGCGCTGCCCTGCAGGT
>DATDED010000433.1:0-2655 GCA_036523455.1 Gemmatimonadales bacterium | reverse complement strand
GTCGGTGCGGCCAAGGCGAACTACCTGCCCCGCCTCTCGATCGGCGGCAGCCTGGGCTACGCCGCGCCGCAGTTTCATTCGATCGGTGACCAGACGACGTTCCGCTATGTCGTCGGGCCCGTGATCACCTGGCCCGGCCTCAACCTGGGCCGCGTGAAGGCGGAGGTGGACGCCGCGCAGGCGAACGAGGCGGCGGCGCGCGCGCAGTACAACCAGGTGGTACTCTCCGCCCTGGAAGAGGTCGAGACCGCGCTGACCCGCTACCGGTCCGCTCGGGTGCGGGTGGAGCGGTTGCTCGAGGCGAGCGCCGCGAGCGACCACGCGGCGGAGCTGGCGCGGTTGCGCTTCCAGGAAGGGGTCATCGATCTACTTCAGGTGTTGGACGCCGAGCGGACCCAGCTTGCGGCCCAGGACCAGCTGGCTCAGGGCCGCGTCGAGGCTGCGACGGCATACGCGGGGTTGTACCGGGCGGTGGGCGGGCGGTAACCGCACCGGCGGAACACGGCTGAGAACTGGTCGAGGCGCGATGAGGCGGGACGTATCTGCCGTGGCACGCTACTTGAACAACCCGTTGATGCGTTGTCTCAACAGTCCGGAACTCTCTTGCACCCAAGGGAATTCGGCGATCCCCTGGGAGGACGCGCAATGCACTGGCCCAACCGGGTCCCCGGCACCACGCTCCTGGCCACCCTCGCCATCGGTGCGTGCGCCGGCAAAGCACCTGCCGATCTCACGCCTCCGACACTTTCCCTGGGCGTCGTGAGCGGACGCCGCCAACAGGCGGCGGTAGGGCAGGAGCTGCCGCAACCGCTGGTCGTTCAGGTCCTCGACTCCAAACTCCGTCCGGTGAAGGGACAGCTCGTCTGCTTTCGCGTGTTGAGCGGCGGAGGGAGCGTGTACGCCGGCTCGAGCCTAACCAACGCGGACGGTATCGCCCAGGACTACTGGACGATGGGTCCGCAGCCGGGGCTGGCCAGGCTCCTGGTCCGGGCGGTCGATCCCACGACGGGAGAAAAGCGCAACATCGCCCTGTTCACCGCCGTGGCTCTCGGAGCGCCGCACTACGCCGAGCATCCGAATGCGGCGGTCGCTGCGGGATCACCGTCCCCGGACGGAGATGGAGGTCGCGAGCGCTAGCACTTCGCAGCTCTGGCAGATCCACCGTTCTGCTCCCCTTCAGGTGTTGATGTCCGGTGCCACTACCAGGTGGCATGCGTCAGCAATGCGTTAGCGCAACGAAACTCATCGGTCGATGCGTTGTTAGAGGATTGTCATTCTTCCATTGCCGACGCTCCGCCCGGGGTGCCCTTCGTAGCTTTCGCGCCATGCAGATTCTGATCGTCGAGGACGACCGCGACCTGCGGCTGTTCCTGAGCAAGGCCTTCCGCGAGGAAGGCTACGGCGTCATCGAGGCCGAGACGGGCGACGGGGCGCTGGATCGCGCGCTGGGCACCGCCTGCGACTGCATCGTGCTCGACGTCATGCTCCCGGGGCGCGACGGCTTCGACGTGGTGAAGGAGCTGCGCGGGCGGAACGTGACGACGCCGGTATTGATGCTGACGGCGCGCGACGAGGTGGAGTCCCGGGTGCGTGGCCTGGAGGGCGGTGCGGTCGACTATCTCACGAAGCCGTTCGACCTGTCGGAGCTCGTCGCTCGCGTCAACGCGCTGATCCGTCGCGCCGATCTGCGTCACACGGGCGCGACCCTGAAGGTGGGGGTGATCACCCTCGACCCGCTGACCCGCAGCGTCACGCAGAACGAGCGACGGGTGGACCTGAGCCCGCGCGAGTTTTCACTGCTCGAATTCCTGATGCGCAACGCCGGCCGGACGGTCTCGCGCTCGCGCATCGCCGAAGCCGTATGGAACTACAAGTTCGACCCCGAGACCAACGTCGTGGACGTCTACATCAACTACCTGCGCAAGAAGCTGACCTTCGCCGGAGCCCGTCCCCCGATTCGCACCGTGCGCGGGGCGGGGTATCGGTTGGAGGCCTCGTGAGCGAGCGACGTCTCGGCGCCGTCCTCACGAAGCGGTTCAGCCGCCTCACCTGGACCGCGCTGGCGGGGTACGCGCTCCTCGTGGTCGTCGTCTTCGCGCTGGCGGCCGAGGCCGTGCTGCGCCGCTCGCTCGAGCATACCGCCGACGTCACCCAGTCCCTGATCGGCGCATACGGCGATTCCACGGGCGGACCGGGCAGCGTCATGCCGGCGGCACTCGCGGACCAGCTGCTCGACATGGACGGCCGGGTCGTGATTACGCGGACCACGAATGCGGACGGCATGATGCAGGTCTACTTCCTGTCGCCCGGGATGCCGGCGAAGCGGCTCGAGGGGATACCCGCGTCGGCCTCCCCGGACGAGGTGCGCCGGATGCTGCTTGCCGCGATCGCCCAGCGGGCGCGCTGGCGCTACCGGGCGCTGCACCGGGCGAGCGGCGCCTTCGACATCTACGTGGTTGCCAGCCGTGAGCCTTATGTGGTCGCCCTGGTCGGGCTGGTGGTCGCCGCGGCGCTGCTGTTGCCGGTGGCGGCGTTCGGCGCTACTCGCGGCGCGCGTACGGCGGTGGCCGAGGCACTGCGGCCACTGGAGCGCATCTCCGGCGAGACGCGAGCGATCGGCCCCGAGGACCTGGGCAAGCGGATCGACAGCCCCAC
>DATDED010000432.1:0-4549 GCA_036523455.1 Gemmatimonadales bacterium | reverse complement strand
CCCTGGTGCTGGCGACCGCGAGCGGGGTGCTGCTGGTGACCGACTTCCGCTACGAAGCGCAGGCGGAGGCGGAGGTCGGCGACGCGGCGCGCGTGGTGGTGGAGCGCACCAGCGCCTGGGACCGCCTGTTCCGGGAGATCGTGTCGGCCGGCCAGCCCGGGACGATCGGCTTTGAGGCGCACGCCCTGTCGGCGAAGGACGCCGAGCGGTTCGCGACCGCGGGAAAGGCGTGGCGCTGGCGCGCGGCGCCGGAGCTCGTGGAACGGCTGCGCGTACGGAAGAGTCCGGCGGAGGTCGCCGCCGTGCGCGCGGCCGCGTCCCTGGCCGGTGGCGCGCTGCATGCCACGCTCGGCGCGGTGCGGTGCGGTCAGACGGAGCGCGAGATCGCGGGCCTGCTCGAAGGGCATCTGCGCCGACTGGGCAGCGAGGCGCATCCGTTCCCGACGATCGTCGCTTCCGGGCCGCGCACGGCGTGGCCCCACGCGCGCACCAGCGGGCGGCCGGTGGCGCGCGGGGAGTGGCTGCTGCTCGACTTCGGCGCGCAGGTCGACGGCTACTGCGCGGACATCACGCGGACGGTCATGGTCGGCGCGCGCGCCACGGACGCGCAGCGGGTGCTGTACGACCTGGTGCACACCGCGCAGCGGACGGCGCGGGAGCGGGTGCGGGCGGGCATGAGCGCGCGCGAGGCCGACGCTCTGGCGCGCGACCTGATCGATGCGCGCGGTTTCGGTGAAGCCTTCGGGCATTCGCTGGGACACGGCCTGGGCCTCGAGGTGCACGAAGCCCCTCGGCTCGCCCGCACCAATGCGGAGCCGCTCCCCGTCGACGCCATCGTGACGATCGAGCCGGGGATCTACCTGCCGGGACAGGGCGGCGTGCGCCTGGAGGACGATGTCCACCTGGCAGCGGAGGGGCCCGTGCTCCTGTCCGACGGGGCGACCGACCTGCTGGAGGTGGTGTGATGCCGGAGCCGCACATTGACGGATTGCTTCTCCGGGTGGTCTATTTGGACCTCGTGCCACGACCTGTGAAGACATGAACCTGGATCTCATCGGACAGCTGGTCAAAATCCTCCGGGATACACCGGAGCTGGGGGCGATCGAAGTGCGCCGCGGATTGCTCGGGCTCTGGTCGTCCGTGCGGGTTTCGAAGGCCGGCATCCCGACGGGGAACGCCGGATCGGTCGTGGTCGCGGCCCCGGCTGCCGTCGCGCCAGCCGCTCCGGCGGCGCCCGCCGGCGCCGCGCCGGCCGCGCCGTCGCCGGCAGCGGCCCCGCCGAGTGCGCTGCTCGAGATCAAGTCGCCGATGGTCGGCACGTTCTACAAGGCGCCGGAGCCGGGGGCGGAGCCCTACGTGAAGGTGGGGACCCGTGTCGTCACGGGGCAGGTCGTGTGCATCATCGAGGCGATGAAGATCATGAACGAAATCGAGGCCGAGGTGCAGGGCGCAATCCGCGAAGTCTGCGTGGAGAATGCCCAGCCCGTCGAGTTCGGCCAAGTCCTCTTCCGGGTGGATCCCCATGGCTGAGGCACCGCAGGGAAATCCGCCGCCGTTCAACTTCAAGGCGGCGATCACGCAGATGGTCCAGCGCAACGGCTCGGATCTGCTGCTCAAGGTCGGCCGACCGGCGACGGTTCGGGTCAACGGGGATCTGGTGTCGCTGGAGACCCAGCCCCTGAAACCCGAGGAGTTGAAGTCCCTCGCCGAGCAGATCATGACGCCGCGGCAGGTGAAGGAGTTCGCCGAGCACAAGGAGGCGGACTTCGCCATCGGCGTGCCGGGCGTGGGTCGATTCCGCACCAACGTGTACCAGCAGCGCGGGACCGTGGCGTTCGCGTTCCGGGCGATCCCGTACGAAGTGAAGACGATCCAGGATCTCAACCTCCCGCCGGTACTGGAGGAGATCGCACTACGGCCCCGCGGTCTGGTGCTGGTGACCGGCGTGACCGGCTCGGGGAAGTCCACCTGTCTGGCAGCGATGATCAACCACGTCAGTGCGAGCCGGCGGGTGAACATCATCACGATCGAGGACCCGATCGAGTTCCTCCACCGGGACAATCTGGCCAACATCTCGCAGCGCGAGGTGGGGAACGACACCCTGTCGTTCGGCTCGGCCCTGCGGCACGTCCTGCGTCAGGACCCCGACGTGATCCTGATCGGCGAAATCCGCGACATGGAGACGCTCGACACGGCGCTCAAGGCGGCGGACACCGGTCACCTGGTGTTCTCCACGTTGCACACGACCGACGCGACGCAGACGATCAACCGGGTGATCTCGTTCTTCCCGCCGCACCAGCACGACGAGGTGCGCCACCTGCTCTCCACGGCGTTGCAGGCGGTGGTCTCGCTGCGACTCGTGCCGCGCAAGGACGCCAAGGGGCGGGTGCCGGCGGCGGAGGTGCTGATCAACACCGCGGCCGTGGCCGAGAACGTGCGCGACCTCACCAAGTCGCTCAACATCCCGGACCTGATCGCCGAGGGCTCGATCCAGTACGGGATGCAGAGCTTCGATCAGTCGCTGTTCCAGTGGTACCAGCACGGCGTGATCAGCTATGAGAGCGCCATCTTTTACGCGACCAATCCGAGCGAGTTCGCGCTGAAGGTTTCGGGCGTGGACGCGTCCGGCAGCAAGCTCAGCGGACCCGGCGCGGGCGCCGGAGTCGAGTCGATCGGTCTCACCAGCTGATGTTCCAGAAGGTGCTGATCGCCAACCGCGGGGAGATCGCCCTGCGGGTGATTCGCGCCTGCAAGGAGCTGGGGATCGCGACCGTCGCGGTGTATTCCGAAGCGGACCGCGAATGCCTGCACGTGCGGTTCGCCGACGACGACGTCTGTATCGGCCAGGCTCCCTCCCGCGACAGTTACCTCAACATTTCCCGCATCATCGCGGCCGCCGAGATCACCGGGGCGGATGCCATCCATCCCGGATACGGGTTTCTGGCGGAGAACGCGGAGTTCGCCGAAATCGTCCGCACCTCCGGGATCGCGTTCATCGGTCCCACGCCGGACCAGATCCGCCAGATGGGGGACAAGGCGGCCGCGCGCGAGCTCGCCCAGCACCTCAACGTGCCGACCGTGCCGGGGTCTCCGGGGCCGGTGGAAAGCCTGGAAGACGCCCTGGCGGTCGCCGCGGAGATCGGGTTCCCGGTGATCATCAAGGCGGCGGCGGGCGGCGGGGGGAAGGGGATGCGCGTGGCGGTCGACGCCGACGCCTTCACGCAGGCCTACAACCTCGCCCGGCAGGAGGCGCTCGCGGCCTTCGGTTCCGATCAGGTCTACATCGAGAAGTACCTCGCCCGTCCGCGACACATCGAAATCCAAATCATGGGCGACCAGCACGGCCGGGTGATGCACGTGTGCGAGCGGGACTGCTCGGTGCAGCGGCGCCATCAGAAGCTGATCGAGGAGGCGCCGAGCCCGGCGCTCGACCAGGCGCTGCGCGATCGCATCGGTGCGTCGGCGGTGCGGCTCGCCGAAGCGATCAGGTACGTGGGGGCGGGCACCATCGAGTTCCTGCTCGATGAGGACGGCTCGTTCTATTTCATGGAGATGAATACCCGGATCCAGGTTGAGCACCCGGTGACCGAGATGTGCACGAACTTCGACCTCGTGAAGGAGCAGATCCGGGTCGCGGCGGGAGAGCCGCTGTCGCTGGTGTTGCACGGAAACCGGCTGCGCGGCCACGCCATCGAGTGCCGCGTCAACGCGGAGGACCCTGCCCGGAACTTCCAGCCCTCACCCGGGCTCATCTCCACGTTCCACCCGCCGGGCGGCCCCGGCGTCCGGGTCGACACGCATATCTACGCCGGCTACACCGTGCCGCCGTACTACGACTCGCTGCTCGCCAAGGTCATCGTGCACGGCAACGACCGCGCCGAAGCGATCGCCCGTATGCGCCAGGCCCTCGACTCGTTTATCATTGAGGGCGTGCGGACGACGATCCCGTTCCTGGGACGCGTGATGCGTCATCCCGACTTCGTCGCGGGGCAGATCGACACCAAGTTCCTCGAGCGCGAGCCGCAGCTCCTCAAAGATCCCGAATGAAACTCGACGTGTACTTCACCCCACCCGGCCCGACCGCAGGAGACCTCGCCGGCCGTGGGGTCGTCGTCATCGACGTCCTGCGTGCCACCACGACGATCATCACCGCGCTGGCCAACGGGGCCCGCGCGGTCGTGCCGACCGCGTCCTCGGAGGAAGCGGTCAAGATGACCGCCAACCTCGAGCGCGACGGCTTCGTGCTCGCGGGTGAGCGGCGCTACCTGCCGATCCCCGGGTTCCCACTGGGGAATTCGCCAAACGAGATGACGCCCGACCAGGTCGGCGCCAAGACCGTGTACCTGGCGACCACCAACGGCACGCCGGCGCTGGTTGCCGCGCAGGGCGCCGATCCGGTGCTGGTGGGCGCCGCGGTGAACTTCGGTGCGCTCGCCGAGCGGGCGGGAGCCGTGCTGCGCGAGCGCGGCGACCTGGCGATCATCTGTGCCGGGCGTGAAAGACAGTTCGCCCTGGAAGACGCCTACGTGGCGGGGCGACTCGTGAAGCT
>DATDED010000431.1:0-1841 GCA_036523455.1 Gemmatimonadales bacterium | reverse complement strand
GCGCGATGGTCGGCGTTTTGGCACGAGGCGACCCGCGGCCCTGGGGTGAGGTCCACACCCACACCGAGGAGCATCCCCTTGGCGAGGTGCCGGTGATCGGATGGCTCGCCGGGTTCAATGTGGGGCCGCTGCGTCTGGGCGGCGGGAACAACACCGTCGCCGTGTGTCCGTCCTCCGAGTACCAGCCCCCGTTCACATGCACGGAGGGCCCGTCGATGCGTCACGTGGTCGATTTCGGGGATGTGGACGGCGCCGGGGGCTTCATCCTTCCCACGGGTCAATCGGGCAACCCGCGCTCGCCGCATTACCGCGATCAGACCGGGCGCTGGTTGCGGGGCGAGTTGTGGATCGTGCCGGTGGACGTGGGGCGGGTGCGCGCGACGGATACGCTGCGGCTGGTGCCCTGAGAGCTGTCGGCTATCGGCTATCAGCTATCAGCTATCAGCTATCAGCTATCAGGTTTCATATTTCCAGCTGATAGCCGATAGCCAGAAAAACAACGCCCCCCGGAGTCACCCCCGGGGGGCCCGCCGATCGCCCGATCGGGCGCCCGTGTCCGACGCGAACGCACCGGCTTGGCCATACCGTTCGCAAGCGCGGTGCCACCTGCTGGTATTGCATAAGCCTTTAAATATCAATGAGTTGTGATTCGTTGCCCGGACGCATCAGTGCCGCGTTTTCCGCGCTGCGCCGCAGGTTGCGACGCGTGTAGCGCCGTGTGACCGTCGCGCCTAGCGTTGATGCCCACCATGGCCCAGACGATTCTCATCGCGCCCGCGGGCTTCAAGGGGACGCTGCGTCCCCGCGAGGTGTCCGAGGCGTTGGCGCAGGGAGCGCGCCAGGCGCTGCCGCACGCCGTGGTCCTCTCCTGTCCGGTCGCGGACGGCGGTGATGGGCTGCTCGACGCGGTGCTCACGCCCGCTTCGTTGCGCGAGCACGTCCCGGTGACCGGGCCGCTCGGTACACCGGTGGAGGCGGAGCTGGGGTGGATCGACGCTGAGACCGCCATGTTCGAAAGCGCCAGCGCGTGCGGCCTCGCGTTGCTGTCCCCCGACCGGTACAACGCCACGGAATCCACCAGCCGGGGGGTGGGCGAGCTGATCGTGGAAGCGTCGGACCGGGGGGCGAAGACTGTCGTTGTCGGGCTGGGCGGATCGGCGTGCGTCGATGGGGGCGTCGGGGCGGCGCGCGGCATGGGGTGGACCTTCAGCGATGTCAACGGCGCCACGCTCGGCGAAGGCGGTGTCGCGCTTGGTTCGCTGGCCGACTGGGAGCCCGGATGGCCGCTGAAGGTGCGCGTCCTGGCGTTGGCCGACGTCCGCGTGCCGCTCGTGGGCCCGCAGGGCGCCGCCCCCGTTTTCGCCCCGCAGAAGGGAGCCTCCCCGGAGGCGGTGGCGCAGCTCGCGGCCGGGTTGGAGCGGCTGGCGGGAGCGATGGCCGGATCGGGACGTCCGGACCTGGGAGCGCTGCCCGGTGGCGGAGCGGCGGGAGGGCTCGGAGCGGGCCTCGTGTTCTTTGCCCGGGCCGAGCTCGTTGCGGGCGCCCCGTGGGTGCTGGAGCGGGTCGGGTTCGACGCGGCGCTCGCCAAGGCCGACGTCGTGATCACGGCCGAGGGGACGTTCGACCGCACGTCGTTGCTGGGCAAGGTCACGGGGGAGGTGCTGCAGCGCGCCCGGGCGGCACGCAAGCCCGCGGTGGTAGTGGCGGGACGACGTGGCGCTGGGGACACCGACGGCGTGCACGTGGTCACCGGGAAGGGGGCGATGCTCGATGCCGCGGGGCTCGCGCTGCTCGGCGCGCGCGCCACGCGGGAAGCCTTCGGGTTGCCGGTCGCCTGAGCG
>DATDED010000430.1:0-6891 GCA_036523455.1 Gemmatimonadales bacterium | reverse complement strand
GGCCGGCTCGCCTACTACGGGGTTGGGGTCGCGGAGAAGCGCACGTTCTGGCAGCGCGTCACGGTCCACGGGACTCCTTCCCACGGCTCGCGACCCACCAAGTTGAACCCCGTCCCGCACCTCGTGGATGCGCTGTCCCGCCTAGCCCATTACGAGACCCCGCTGCACGTCACCCCCGGCGTCGCCAAGTACTTTCGCGACATCGCCCCGCAATACGCACACGCAGGACAAGAGCGGGCCTGGCTCGCCGACATCGCGGCCGCCGTCGCCGATTCGGCGGCTCGCGCCTGGATCACCGACAACGTCTACTGGAACGCCATCCTCCGGAATACGATCTCGCTCACCGTGCTGAGCGCGTCGAACAAGACGAACGTCATCCCCGCCGAGGCGACGGCCGAGGTCGACATCCGCCTCCTCCCCGACCAGGACACGGCGGCGGTGCGCGCCGAGCTGGTGCGCGTCGTGGGAGACACGGCGGTGCACTGGCACACCATCTATCCCCCCAAGGCGCCGCTCGAAAGCCCGATCGACACCGACCTGTTCCGCGCCATCGAGCGCGCGGCCCGCGAGCGTGACCCGGGCGCGCAGGTGACGACGCCCATGCTCACCGGGGCCACCGACCGCCCCACCTACCGGGCCCTGGGGATCGTGACCTACGGGTTCGATCCCTTCAAGACCGACAAGGCGGACGCGCAGCGCGGCGTCCACGGCAACGACGAGCGGGTGAGCGTCGCCAACGTGGGGTTCGGCGTGCGCTTCCTCTACGACGTGCTGCGCTACGCGCAGTAGGACTCGCCATGTCGGATGCCACGCGTTCCGCGCCGTCGCTCGAGGCGCATTGGATGCCCTTCACGGCGAACCGGGCGTTCAAGCGCGCCCCACGCCTGCTCGTCTCGGCCAGCGGCATGCACTACACGGCGGCCGACGGGCGCCGGATCCTCGACGGCACGGCGGGGCTGTGGTGCGTGAACGCGGGCCACGCCCGGGAGCCGATCGTCCGCGCCATCGCGGAGTCCGCGGCACGGCTCGACTACGCGCCCGGGTTCCAGATGGGCCACCCCGGCAGCTTCGCCCTGGCCGAACGCCTCGCCACGCTGCTGCCGGGCGATCTGGACCGGGTGTTCTTCACCAACTCCGGCTCCGAGTCGGTGGACACGGCGCTCAAGATCGCGCTCGCCTATTTCCAGGCGCGCGGTGAGCCGCGGCGGGCGCGCTTCGTGGGCCGCCAGCGCGGCTACCACGGTGTGGGATTCGGCGGCATCTCGGTCGGAGGGCTCGAGAGCAACCGCAAGGCGTACGCCGCCCAGCTCCTCCCGCTGATCGACCACCTGCCCCACACGCACGATCTCGCCCACAACGCCTTCTCCCGCGGGCAGCCCGGGTGGGGGGCGGAGCTCGCCGATGCGCTGGATGCGATCGTGGCGCAGCGCGGCGCGGAGACGATCGCGGCCGTGATCGTCGAGCCGGTGGCCGGCTCGACCGGCGTACTCGTTCCCCCACGCGGGTACCTCGAGCGGCTGCGCGCCCTGTGCGACCGGCACGGCATCCTGCTGATTTTCGACGAGGTAATCACCGGCTTCGGCCGCCTCGGGGCGCCGTTCGCCGCGCAGGCCCTGGGCGTGCTCCCCGACATGATCGGCTGCGCCAAGGGGATCACTAACGGTGCGGTGCCCATGGGCGCCGTGGCGGTGCGACGCGGGATCTACGACGCGATCGTCGACGGCGCCCCGGCGGGCATCGAGCTGTTCCACGGCTACACGTATTCGGGACACCCGCTCGCGACCGCCGCAGGGCTCGCGACGCTCGAGCTCTACCGGACCGAGGCCCTATTCGAGCGCGCCCGGACCCTGGCGCCCGCCTGGGAGGGAGCGGTGCACGCGCTGCGCGGGCTGCCGCACGTGATCGACGTGCGCAATCTCGGCCTGATGGCCGCGCTGGAGCTCGAGCCGCGCCCGGGCGCGCCGGGCGCGCGGGGCTTCGATCTGTTTCTCGACTGCTTCCAGCACGGCGCGCTGGTGCGGGCGACCGGAGACGTCATCGCCTTCTCGCCGCCGCTCATCATCGAGCGCGGGCAGATCGACGAGCTGTTCGGGCTGGTCGCGGACGCGCTGCGGCGCCTGGCATGAGCCGCCCGAGCGATCACCGCTCGGCCGCCCTGGCCGGATTCCTCGGCTGGACGCTCGACGCGTTCGATTTCTTCCTCGTCGTGATGACCCTCACGGCGATCGCCGCGGAGTTCGGCAGGCCGGACAAGGACATCGCCTTCACGCTGCTGCTCACCCTCGCCTTCCGCCCGGTGGGTGCGTTCATCTTCGGCTTGGTGGCGGATCGCTACGGCCGTCGTCTTCCCCTGATGATCGACCTGGTGTTCTACTCGATCGTCGAGGTGCTCTCCGGTCTCGCCCCCAACTACACGACGTTCTGCGTCCTGCGGGCGCTGTTCGGTATCGGTATGGGGGCCGAATGGGGAGTCGGTGCGTCGCTGGTGATGGAGAAGGTCCCGGTCGGCCGGCGCGGGCTCTGGTCGGGGTTGCTGCAGCAGGGCTACGCGTTGGGCTACCTGCTCGCCGCACTGTGCTACTTCGTGGTGTTCCCGCGCTGGGGCTGGCGGCCCTTGTTCTTCATCGGGGGACTGCCGGCGCTGCTCGCGCTGTATGTGCGCTCGCGGGTCTCGGAGTCCGAGGTGTGGCAGCGGTCGCGGGCGACCTCCTGGAGCCACCTCGGCCGGGTGCTGCTCGCCAACTGGAAGACGTTCGCGTACCTCGTCGTGCTCATGGCGCTGATGAACGGCGTGTCGCACGGCACGCAGGACCTCTACCCCACCCTGTTGAAGCGCGACTGGGGATTTCAAACACCCCGTGTGGTCGGGCTGACGGCGCTCTCCATGGTCGGCGCGTTGATGGGTGGGATCCTGGCGGGCCACTACTCCGATCGGATCGGTCGCCGTCGCACCATCGTGCTGGCGTTGTGCGGAGCCCTGCTGCTCGTCCCGCTGTGGGCGTTCTCGCCGAACGTCTTTCTGCTCGCAGTCGGGGCGTTCCTCATGCAGGTGATGGTGCAGGGAGCCTGGGGCGTGATTCCCGCGCACATCACCGAGCTGTCACCGGATGCCACGCGCGGCGTGCTCCCGGGCTTCGCGTACCAGTGCGGCGCCGCCATCTCCGGGATGATGCCGTACCTGGGGACCCTCATCGCCGCCGAGACCGGGTACAGCAAGGCCATGGCGCTGACCGCCGGTGTGGTGTTCGTGCTGTGTGCCTTCGCCGCCTGGTTCGGACCCGAGCGGCGCGGGATCGTTTACGGCGCCGGCCGGGAGGTCAGCGACCCGGCGTGAACTCCTGGAGATCGCCCAGCTCCTGGGCGATGCAGGCGCGACAGGAGCGGCGCAGCGCGTCGAACCCGAGCAACTCGACCCGGGGAGCGAGGTAGTCGGACCGCACCGGCTCCTCCTGCAGTAACCCGGTACTGAGGTACTTCTTGTTGTCGTCCGGGAAGACGGTGACCACGACGGCGTCCGGCCCCAGATCCTCCTGGACCAGCAGCGCCCCGAGGAAATTCGCTCCGGAGGAGATCCCCACCCCCAATCCCAGGCGGGACGCGAGCTCCTGCGCCATGAGGATGGCGTCGCCGTCCGACACCGCGATCACGCCGTCGAGCTGCGTCAGGTCGACGACCGCTGGGATGAACTCGTCGGACACCCCCTGGATGCGATGCCGTCCCACCTTGTGGCCGGTGCTCAAGGTGGGCGACTCGGCGGGCTCGATCGGGTGCACCCGCGCCTCGGCCCGTCGCCCGCGCAGGAAGCGCCCGACCCCCATCACCGTTCCCCCCGTGCCCACCCCCGCCGTGAATGCATCCGGCACGAGCCCCGCCGCTTCCAGCTGCCACCAGATCTCGGGTCCCGTGGTGCGCTCGTGCGCCGTCACGTTGGCCGTATTCTCGAATTGCCGCGGCAGGAACATGTGCGGCTGACGCGCCGCCAGCGCCTCCGCCATCTGGATGCTGCCGAGAAACCCGCCTTCCTCGCGACTCACCAGCACCACGGACGCGCCGAGCGAGCGGATCAGGTCATGCCGCTCGCGACTCATCCACTCCGGCATGAAGATCGTCACCGGATGACCGAGCGCCCGTCCCAGCGCTGCGAACGCGATCCCGGTGTTGCCGCTGGTCGCTTCGGCGATGGTGTCTCCGGGCTGCAGGGCGCCTGATCCGTAGGCGGTCGCGAGGATGTGCAGCGCCATCCGGTCCTTGATGCTACCGGTCAGGTTCAGGTGCTCGGCCTTCGCGTAGATCAGGCGCTCGCGGCCGCGGAACCGGCAGCGGATGGCGAGCAACGGCGTGTTGCCGATGGCGCGACTCAGCCCCCGCAGCAGGGTGGCCGCGGCCATGACGGGGGCGGCGGTTGTCGGCATGGGTCGAGAGTGGCGCAGCCGCCATGAAGCTCCCGTGAGGCGAAGATGAAGGCCCTAAGGGGCGGGCACGAAGAGCAGGTCCTGATAATCGAAGCTGAAGTCGGCCAACGGGCTCACCGCGGCCATCGTGAAATGCTCGATCGTCCCGTCGGCATGCAGCGAGAACGTCACGTAGGCATCCTCGATGTGGGCCGTCCGCCAGTGCGCCACGAAGGTGTCGTACTGCCAGTGCCGCAGATCGCCGACGAACGCCGGGGAATGGGAGAACCGCAGCACCAGGTGGTCGCCCTCCAGGGTGAGCGTCGCATCCCCGTACAGGGCGTCGGTGTAGGCGCCCGCGTAGCGCGCCAGCGGCAGCGACGGACGCGAGGTGGTGTCGCGCTGCGCCGCCTGCGCTCGCTGCATCGAGTCCGCGCCGGCCTGGGCCTGCGCCACGACGTCGTGGATGCGCGTGATCCAGTCGGTTCGGGGCGCGCCGAAGAAGTGATCGAGCAGCTCGAACCCGAGGGGGCCATACACCGGCTCCTCGGCGTTGGTGAGCATCACGATGCCGAGCTTCAGGTCCGGCACGAGCAGGGTGCGCGACGTCATGCCGGCGAGGCCGCCGTCGTGCGACACGATCTTGTGCCCCCGGTAGTCGCGCAGGGACCATCCCAAGCCATAGGCCGCGAAGTTGGCCCGCAGGGCGGCGAGTGGCGGTGGTGGGTTCCCGATAGGCAGGATCGTCTGGGGCGCCCACATCTCCGCCGCCTGTCGCACGCTGAACAGCCGCCCCCCGCCCGGGATCGCCCCCGAGTCGAGCCGTGCGATCATCCACTTCGCCAGGTCGGTCGCGTTGGCGATGATACCGCCGGCCGGGAGGGTGTTGTCGATCGTGTCGAGGGGAACGACGTGCAGCGGGCCGCCAAGCAGGCTGTGCGCCGTCGCGGCATTGGCGGAGCTCATGAGGGCGATGTCGGTGCCGGCAGCCGTCATGCCCAGCGGCGTGAAGATGCGGTCCTTCACGACCGTACTCCACGGTTTCCCTGTCACAGCTTCGATCACGAGGCCGGCCGCGATGTAGAGGACGTTGTCGTAGGCGTACGCCGACCGGAAGCTCGTCACCGGCTTGGCGGCACGCAGCCGGCGCACGACCTCCTCGGCGCCGTAGTTCGAGTGGAACCAGAGGAGATCCCCCGCACCGAGGCCGAGCCCCGAGCGGTGCGTCACGAGATCGCGGATCGTGAACTCGCGCGTCACCCAGGGATCCCAGAGCTGGAACCACGGCAGGTACTTCGTGACCGGATCGTCCCAGGCGAGCCTGCCTGAATCGACCAACTGGGCCAGGAGGGCGGTCGTGAAGGCCTTGGTGTTCGAGGCGATCTGGAAGTAGGTGTTGGCGTCCACGGGCGCCGGGTCGCCCATGCGACGCACGCCGTAACCGCGCGCCAGCAGGACCTTGCCGTCCTTCACGACGGCGATCGCCATCCCCGGGACCTGGAACAGGCGCAGCGCGCGCGTCACCTCGGCATCGAGGTCGCGCGGCAGCGCTGTCTGGGCCGCGGCCGGGGCCGCGGTGATGACGCTCGCGACGGTGGCGAGTGCCCAGCGCAAAGACGTCCTCATCGATTCACCTCCGGTTATGCAAGGCGCAACAGCGCCCGAACCGTGAGCACCCCGAGTACGATGGCGCCGGCGAAGAGCAGGGTCAGCGCGGCGCCGACGGCGAAGAGCCAGCCGCGCCCGGCGCGCCGCGCGGCCACGGGCTCGGCCAGGTGACGCTCGAGCAGCGCGACGTTCTTGAGATTCGCTTTCCACGCGAAGTCGAACACGTCGCCGGCGACGGGAATCGCGCCGATCAGCGCATCGATCGCCACGTTGGTGAGCATCCGCACCAGCGTGCTCGCGGGCGTGCCGAGGCGCGCCGCTTCCAGCACGAGCCACCCCGTGACGCCGGCGGCGAGGGCGTCCCCCACGCCGGGGACGAGCCCGAGCAGCGGGTCGAGCCCGATGGCGAACGGGGTGCCGGGAATCCGTATGACGCCGTCCCACAGGCGCGCCACTCGCTGGGCGCGCGCGAGACGTTGTTCGGGCGTGAGCGGCACTGAAGGAGGTGGTGGAGGTTGGGGAGGTGGTGGAGGTTGGGGAGGTCAACCTCCCCAACCTCCACCCTCCTCCACCGACTTTCCTACGGGTTCAGCGGCGTGCAGGTCACCACGTCATTCGTCGCCGGCCCCGTCGCGAGGTTGCGCGCCTGACACTCCGTGAGTGGAATCGGCATGTAGGGCGGCACGTTTCCCGCTGGGACAGCCACAGGGATGTCGGTCAATCGCCCGAAGCGCCGTGCATCGATCCAGCGGGTCCCCTGCTCCCACAGGAGCGAGAAGCGCCGATTGTACATCAGCTCGGTCACGAACGCCACGTCGGTGCTGCCCGTGGTGAGCGTCGTCGCGGGCAGGCCGCCCGAGTTCTGCCGCACCAGGTTGATGTCGGCGATCGC
>DATDED010000429.1:0-6616 GCA_036523455.1 Gemmatimonadales bacterium | reverse complement strand
CGCGGCGCATCTCTCCCGCGGAGCGGTAGCGCCGGCTCGGTGACTTCGCCAGGGCAAAGTGAATGATCCCATCGATAGACGGCGGCAGGTCCGGGACGATCGACCGCGGCGGAGGCGGCGGCTGGTTGACGTGCGCCAGCGCGATGGCGATCGGGCTGTCGCCGGCGAAGGGAAGCTGCCCGGTCACCATCTCGTAGAGCACCACACCGAGGGAATAGAGGTCGGCGGGCCGCCCGACGGCCCCTCCCCGGGCCTGCTCGGGAGAAAGGTACTGCACCGATCCGAGCACGGTCCCCGTCTGCGTGATAGTCGCGGAACTCAAGGCGCGGGCGATCCCGAAGTCGGTGACCTTCACGTCCCCGCCAGGGGTGAGAAGGATGTTCTGGGGTTTCACATCGCGGTGGATGACGCCGTGAGCGTGCGCGTACTCGAGCGCGTCGCAGACCTGGGCGGCGATCTCCGCGGCACGCTGAGGAGGAATCCGGCCGGAGCGGCGGATGGATGCCTTGAGGTCTTCGCCCTCGACGTACTCCATGGCGATGTAGCGCACATCGCCGTCCCGCCCGCTGTCGTAGACCCGGACCATGTGCGGATGGGTGAGCGCCACGACGGCCTTCGCTTCACGCTCGAACCGCTCGACGAATTCCGTGTCGGAGGCGAGTTGCTCGCGGAGTACCTTGAGGGCGACGACGTCCCCCTCGGGCAGCCGTCGGGCGCGAAAGACCGTGGCCATCCCGCCCTCGCTGATCCGATCGAGGATCTCGTACCGGCCCGCAATGACTCCTCCACGGGTGATCACTGGGATACCCCGGCCAGCCCCCGTGTACGCTGCAACTGCCCGCACGCGGCATCGATCTCCACGCCGCGCTCCAGCCGCGCGGTGGCGGGCACGCCCCGGCGGTCGAGCTCCCGCACGAAGGCATCCACGCGCGCCCGGGCCGGCCGGCGGTACTGCATCCCGTAGACCGGGTTCCAGGGGATGAGGTTCACATGCCAGCTCGCGGCCGGCGTGGCGTCGATCGCCCCGGCGGCGGCGGCAAGCCGCTCGCCGAGCTCCGCCGCGTGCTCTCTTCGGTCGTTCACGCCCTCGAGGAGGACATATTCGAAGGACACGCGCCGGCCGACGGTCCGCACATAGTCGGCGCTCGCCGCCAGCAGATCGGCCAGAGGCCAGCGCGTGTTGATGGGGACGAGGCGGGTACGCAGCGTATCATCGGAGGCGTGCAGGGATACGGCAAGGGTCAGCTGGAGCCGTTCCTGCGCGAGCCTGCGGATCTGGGGGACCAGCCCCACGGTGGAGACGGTGAGGTGCCGCATGCCGATCCCCAGACCCCACGGGGCGTTGAGACACCGCAGCGCCCGGAGCGTGGCTTCGTAGTTCGCCAGCGGTTCCCCCATCCCCATGAACACGACATTGGTGACGCGCTCGCTCTGAGCGCGCTCCACGAGGAGGACCTGATCGACGATCTCCGCCGCGGTGAGGTTTCGTGTGAGGCCGGCGAGCCCCGTCGCACAGAACGTGCAGCCCATCCCACATCCGACTTGGGTGGAGAGGCAGACCGAGCGGCGGCCATCGTCGTACCGCATGAACACGGTCTCGACGGTTGCTCCGTCCGCCAGCCCAATGAGGTACTTCACCGTGTCCCCGCCGTCGGCCCGCAGGGCGGTGAGCGGCGCCAGTCGCGTCAGGTGCGCGTGCTCCACGAGCCTTGCGCGGAGCGGCCCGGGGAGATCGGTCATCTCCGCGAAGCTTGCCGCAGGGGACCGGTAGATCCAGCGCGCAAGCTGCCGGCCGCGGTACCCTGGCTCGCCCAGCGTGGTGAGAAACATCTCCAGCTCGTCCACCGTCGCGCCGCCCAGTTCCCGGAGGCCGGAGGGTGTGCTCATCCGCGCCGTCGCAGGCGTGCGATGTAGAAGCCGTCTGTCCCGTGCCGGTGCGGCAGGAGCAGCACCTCTCCCGGACCGACCGCCGCCCCGGGGAACGCCCCCGGCAGCGTCCGACCACCGTCCGGTGTGAACTCCGGGTGACGGCGGAGGAAGTCGGCGATCACATTTTGCCCTTCTTCGTCTTCGAAGGTGCACACGCTGTAGACGAGAATCCCACCAGGCCGCAGAGCGTCGGCGGCGCCGCCGAGCATCTCACGCTGCAAATCTGCCATCGCCTGGATGTCGCCCGGCCCCGCGCGCCATTTGATGTCCGGTCGCCGGCGCAGCACGCCGAACCCCGTGCACGGCGCGTCCAGCAGCAACCGGTGAGCCTGATGACGGAATGCCCTGCCGAGGGTGCGGGCGTCCTGGTGGTGGGCCTCGATCGAATCCAACCCCATCACCGCCGCCCGGCGGCTGAGCCGCTCGAGCTTTCCCTGATGGACATCGCAGGCGATGACCCGCCCGCGGCCCCGCATCCGTTCGGCGATGTGGGTGGTCTTCCCTCCGGGCGCCGCGGCTCCATCGATGACGACCTCGTCGGGTTGGGGGTCGAGGAGATCGGTCACCAGCATCGCGCCGAGATCCTGCACGGTGAGGATGCCTTCTGCAGCCAGGGCTCGCCGCGCGACGGGGGCGCCGTCGGTCTCGTAGCCTTCGGGGAGCGCCGTGGGCCGCACGATCCCGCCGGCATCGCGAAGGCGGCGCGCTGCCTCCTCCGGTGCGCAGCGTAGAGAATTGATCCGCACCGTCGATGGGCCGGCCTGGTTGTTCGCGGCGCAGAGGCGCGCGGTCTCGTCCGAGCCGAACCGTGCGAGCCATCGCTCCACGAGCCAGCGCGGATGGGAGTGCTCGACGGCCAGCCGCTCCACCGGATCACCCTCGGGAAGCGCCCGTTCGCCTTCCGCGGCGATACGCCGGAGCACGGCGTTGACCAGCTTGACCGTCCCGCGGTGGCCGTACCGGTGCGCGAGGGTAACGGCTTCGTCCACCGCGGCGTGGGCCGGGATACGGGGCAGGAACACAATCTGGTAGATGCCGGCGCGCAGGATAGCGCGGATACGGGGGGTCAGGCGCTCGAGCGGATGGCGCAGGGTACCTTGCAGCGTCCAGTCCACCCGCGCGCGATGGCGCAGGACACCGAGGACGAGCTCATAGGTGAGCCCGGCGTCCAGCTCGGATAGATCGGCGCGATCGATTGCGCTCTGCAGCAGGACGTTGGCGAACGCGTTACCCGCCTCGACGCGGGCGAGCACGGAGACGGCGATGTCGCGGGCGGACCGAAGGGATGCGGCCACTCATGAGCCCACCCCAGAAATCCGCCGGAGCGAATTTCTGGGGGCTCGGGGCCCCGCTGAACGAGCCCTCACGCGCACCACACTAGTCGCGGCGGTTCCGCAGGATGATCAGGCGCACGAGCTCCAGGACGGCCACCGCCGCGGCGGCAACGTACGTCAGCGCTGCGGCGTTGAGCACCGCGCGGACCCCCTGAGCTTCCGCCGGCGCAACGAACCCCTGGGCCTGGAGCGCCTGCACCGCCCGGTTGCTGGCGTTGAACTCCACCGGCAACGTGACGATCGCGAACGCCACATATCCAAGGAAGAGGACGATGCCGACGTCCATGAGCGGCCGCAGGCTAGAGAACGCCCAGCCGACCACGAACAGGATCCAGGCCGCATTCGTTCCGAAGCTCGCCAGCGGCACGATGGCCGATCGTAGGGCCAGCGGCGCGTAGCCGTCGCGGTGCTGGAGCGCATGCCCGGTCTCGTGCGCGGCGACGCCGAGCGCGGCCAGAGAGTCGCTCTCGTACACGTCCGGGGACAGGCGCAGGACCTTCGCTCTCGGATCGTAATGATCGGCCAGCCTCCCCTGGACGGGCTCGATGCGGACGTCGGTGATGCCCGACCGGCGCATCAACTCCGCGGCGACCTTCGCGCCGGTATAGCCACTGCTCGACCGCTGCTCGGAATAGCGCCGGAACGTCGACTGCACTTTCCACTGGGCGTAGAGCGCAAGAGCAAACCCGGGAAGCAACAACAGATACGTGACGGGATCATAGTAAAACATCGAACCTGCTCACCCCCGATGCCTCATTATAGCATTCACGAATCAGCGCCTCGGCCGAGGCGCTCGCCCACGGTGACGCGCGCGCCGCGAGCGTAGTCGTCCGCGCTCATGCGCCGCCGGTCCTCCGGCTGCACCTCCAGCAGGCGCACCGCGCCCCCACCGGAGGCGACGACGATGCCGCTGCCTCCCCCTACCTCGAGGATCGTCCCCGGCTCACCGCTGGGAGATCGATCGGCGGAGGTCGCCCGCCACACCTTCAGCAGCCCTCCGCGATGCGTTGTGAATGCCGACGGCCACGGATCCATCGCCCGGACGAGGTTCACCACGGCCGCCGGCGGTTTCGCCCAGTCGATGCGGCCGTGCTCTTTCTCCAGCTTGCCCGCATAGGATGCGGCGCGGTGGTCCTGCGGGATCCGCGGGGCAGATCCCGATGCGATCAGGCGGAGCGCCTCGAGGAGCGCGTCCGCGCCGAGGCGGGCCAGCCGGGCTTCCAACGTACGCGTCGTGTCGTCCGGGGCGATCGGCGCGCGGCGCTGGAGGATGATGTCCCCCGCGTCGAGCTCCATCGACTGGTACATGATGGTCACGCCGGTCTCGGTCTCGCCGCTGAGGATCGCGGCGGCGATCGGCGACGCCCCGCGGTACTTCGGGAGGAGCGACGGATGGACGTTGATGCTGCCGAGCGGCGGGAGATCGAGCACTTCGCGGGGGATGATCTTGCCGTACGCCACGGTCACATTCAGGTCGGGCGCGACGGCGCGGAGCGTCTCGATGAGCTCCGGCGAGCGCAGCCGGGTGGGCTGGAGCAGGCGGAGCTGCTGCGCCTGCGCGACTCCGGCCACGGCGGGAGGTGCGACCTGCCGCCCGCGGCCTTTCGGCCGGTCGGGCTGAGTGATGACCGCGCGCACGTCGGTCTCAGCCAGCAGCGCCTGCAGCGAGGGGACGGCGAACTCCGGCGTGCCGAGGAAGACAACGCGCAGACGGGTCATTCCGCGGGCGCGGGTTCCACTTCCGCCGTCGTCGTGACCTCACGGATCGTCGCGCGGTCGACGACCCGGTCCAGGAAGAGGACACCGTCGAGATGGTCGATCTCATGCTGAAACACCCGCGCCAGCAGGCCTTCCGCTTCCACCGTGATCCCCCGTCCGCGGCGATTCTTTCCCTTCACGACGATGCGGGTGGCGCGGGGCACTTCCCCGATGATGCCGGGAATGGAGAGGCACCCCTCCGTGTCGGCCTCCTCTCCCTCCATCTTCACGATCTCGGGATCGACCAAGATGTGCATGCGCTCTTCCACTTCGGCGACGAAGAGCCGCTTGCTTTCGCCTACCTGCGGCGCGGCCAGACCGACCCCTCGCGCCTCGCGCATGGCCTCGACCATCGCATCGGCGAGCCGCTGGATCTCCCTGGTGACGCGGCCGATGGGACGGGCCCGCTTGCGCAACACTGTCGCCTTTGGATGATCGACGGTGATGATTTCCACGAAGGCCAGTGTAGCATACGGGCCACGAAGGAACGTGGACCACGAGAACGGACCTCCCTGTCGCCGCCGTTGCGCGTGCCTTCCTACAGCAGCTCGATCGGATCGACGTCGACGAGGACGCGCACCCCACGGGGGACTGCCAGTGTGCGCATGATGGTGGAGAGACGGGCGCGAGCCGGCCCGGCGTCCTCGTCCTTGATCAAGACCTGCCAGCGGTACCGCCCCCGCACGCGCGCGAGCGGCGCGGGTGAAGGGCCCAGCACCTCGCCGGAACCGTCGATGCCCGCGGCCACCGCCTGAGCGGCATCGCGGACGGCATCGGGATCAGGGCCGGCGGTAACGACATTGACCAGCGTGCGGTACGGGGGATAGCCGAACCGCTGGCGCGCGCTCAGCTCGGTTTGGTAGAAGCGGTCCGCATCCCCCCGGGCGAGCGCGGTGAGCGCGGGGTGCGCCGGGCTGAACGTCTGGACGATCATCTCCCGGTCGGCAAGCGCGGCGAGGCGCAGGAGAATGTGGTAGACGCGCTCGGCGGCCCGAAAGTCCGGCAGATGCAGCGCGGCGTCGATGCCGACGACGCCGACGACCTCGACCGGCACCTGCCCGACCCCCTTCACGAGCAGCTGGGTTCCCACGAGCAGTCCGCCGCGCCGCCGAAACTGCTGCCAGACCTGCTGCTGCGCGGTCTCGTCGGGGGCGCGCTCCGCATCGAGACGCAGCACCGAACTTCCACGGAACAGCCGGCGCGCCGCGTGCTCGACACGCTCCGTGCCCACGCCGTGCGCGCGGAGGTGGGTGCCGTGACAATTCGCGCAGACCTCGGGGGCCGGGTCGGTTCTGCCGCAGAGGTGACAGTGGAGCCGCGCCTGGCGAACGTGATAGGTCATCGCCACTCCGCAGCGGGGACATCGCGGGACCCACCCACACTCGTGACATAACAGGAAATCGGCATACCCACGGCGCGGGACGTAGAGGATGGCCCGCCCCCGCGGAAGCACCCGGGCCAGCGCCTGGTAGAGCCGGCGGCCGAACAGGCCGCCCAGCGGACCGGCTTCGGCCCGGACGTCGGAGAGGGAGATCCCCGGCCGCCGCAGCGGATACCGTATCACCCGCAGCCGCCCCTCAACCTCTTCCCGAACC
>DATDED010000428.1:0-2788 GCA_036523455.1 Gemmatimonadales bacterium | reverse complement strand
ATCCAGAAGCCGCGACTGGGACCCGACGCGCTGCCCGCGGCGAAGGTGCTCGAGCTCGCCACCCTCGGCGGGGCGCGGGCGCTCGGCCTGGAGCACGAGATCGGCTCGATCGAAGTCGGGAAGCGCGCCGATCTCGTGGCCGTCGATCTCTCCGGTCCGCACGGCCAGCCGGCCGACGCCGATCTCGCCTCTCGCCTCGTCTACGCCGCCCGGGCCGCCGACGTACGTCATGTCGTGGTGGATGGCCGCATCGTGGTGCGGAGTGGCCGCCTGCTCACCGCCGATCTCGAGGAGATCCGTGTCAAAGCGAACGCCGCTGCTCGTCGTTTGCGCCGCGCTGTGGGTCTGTAACGCCGCGGCGCAGGAGCCCGCGCGGGTGATGCCCGTCTATCTGGTGCCGCGCGATCTGTCGTTCCCCATGAGCGGCGTCGTCTACCATGCCCGGGTGATGGAGGATGTGCGCCGCTGGTACGGCGAAGTCCTCGGCGGCCGCACCTTCGTGGCCGAGCCGCTCGTGGTGCAGGTGAGCCGGTACACGTTCGCCGAGCTGGCGGCCGACAGTTTCCAGGCGTGGTGGCCGCTGCTGCAACGGGAGTTCGCCGACTACGGCTGGACGTGGAATCAGCGGGCGAAGTTCAAGCTGCTGTTCCTGACGCACGGCGCCGGGGCGTGGGCGGGCTCCGATTCCGAGAACGGCGGGATCGACAGCACGGCGGATGCGGGCCGGGTGGATAAGGGGAACTGGGGCGGTCTCGCCGTGATCGGGGACTCGAGTGTGGGCGGCGTCGAGGCGGGCGTGTGTCCGGAGGTCGCGCACGGCAAGGCGGATTCCACGATCGCCACCGCCTGGTGGTGCTCGGGGTCCACCTACCGCGGCACCGTCGCGCACGAGCTGGGGCATACATTCGGCCTGCCGCATCCCGACGCGTTCCGAAAAGGCTTCCGCTGCGCCGATTCGACCGCGTACACCATCATGCAATGCCACTGGGGATGGGGCCGGGCCGGTCTGCTCGACTACGAGATCGCCCACCTGCGCAGTCTGGATTTCTTTCAGTTCGACACGGCGCCGGGATACACCCTGCTCGCGCAGCAGCGGCCGCGGTCGGCGGTCGGCTCCCGGGTGAGCCGCCTGGAGCGGGGAGACTCGCTCGTGTGGCTCGACGGACGCGGGGGCGGCACGGGATACCCATGGGCGATCGCGTTGACGCGCACCGGCGCGGCGCTGCGCTACGCGACCACGGGAGGACGCGTCGTGGCGTTCGATCTCGGACTGGCCCGAGGCTCGGTGGGCGAGGCCGCCCTGGCCGTGCTGCTGGATGGACGAGCGGTCGGCCTGTACCAGGTGACGGCCGGGCATCCTCCTCAACGCATCGTCCTGGAGACGCGCTCGGCGCGGGAGGTGACGTTCCGCCTCGAGCGCCTGCGGGGGCGTGGCGCCATCGTATTGGGGAATCCCCGCCTGTATCGCTGACGCCGACCTTCACACTTTTCTTATGTGGGAGGGTGTCCGGTAGTGGAACGCTGCATCCCAGAAGCGCGCGCTCGAACCACACTCCGGAGCAGGCAATTCACTCGCTCGCAGGGACTTCGAGACGGCCGGCAGGCGGTCCGTAAGTTGCCTCTCCCGGGCGTGCGCCTCTCGGCAAGGACATCGTGAACAGCCTGACCGCCGACTTCCGTTTCGCATTTCGTCAGCTGCTGCGCCGCCCGGGCTTCACCCTCGTCGCCGTGCTGACCCTCGCGCTCGGCAGCGGGGCGGCCGCGGCGATGTTCGGCATCGTCGATCGGGTGCTGCTGCGACCGCTGTCGTTTCCCGAGGCGGATCGCCTCGTGGCACTGTGTGAGACGAATCCGTCCGTGGAGGGCTTCTGTGTGGCCTCGCCGCCGAACGTCGAGGACTGGTCGCGCAGGACCCATGCGCTGACGTCGATCGGTCTCGGCCGGACGTGGTCCTTCTCGATGCGTACCGAATCCGGGAGCCAGGGGGTCGGTGGCGGCCTTGCGACCCCGGGGTTGTTCCGCACGCTGCGCGTGACGCCGCTGCTCGGGCGGACGTTCACGCCGGAGGACCTGACACCATCCGGTCGGCATGTCGCGGTGTTGAGCGCCGGATTCTGGCAGAGCCGATTCGCCGGGAGTCGCGAGGTGCTCGGCCGCGCGATCCTGCTCGACGGAGAGAGCTACGAGATCGTGGGCGTCCTCGGGGCGGAAGCCGACATCCCACGCTTCTCCATGGTACAGGTCTGGGTTCCGTTGCCGTTCGATCCCCTGGATGAGGAGAACCGGCGTTGGCGGGGCTTCGAGACGTTCGGCCGGCTGGCTCCGGGCGTCAGCGTCTCGACGGCGCAGCGTGAGCTGCAGGCGATTCAGCAGGAGCTCGCCCTGAGCCACCCCGAAACGAACCGCGATTGGAGTGCGCGGGTCGTGCCGTTGCTGGACCGGGTGGTCGGGCCGGTCCGTCCCACGTTGCTCGTGTTCATGGCCGCCGTCGTGATTCTCCTGGTGGTCGCGGGCGCCAACGTGACCAACCTGCTCGTGGCGCGGGGGGCCGCGCGAGAGCGGGAGTTGGCCGTGCGCGCGGCGATCGGGGCGAGCCGGGTCGCGCTGTTTCGGCTGGTCGCTGCGGAGGGCTTCGTGCTCGCCGCCATCGGCGGAGTGGTCGGCCTGGTCGTCGCCGCATGGGCCGCTGAGGGGCTGCTGCGATTGATGCCCAACGGCCTGCCCCGAGTGACGCACGTCGGCCTGGACGGGCGTGTGCTCGTATTCACCCTGCTCCTCACCATCGCGG
>DATDED010000427.1:0-6167 GCA_036523455.1 Gemmatimonadales bacterium | reverse complement strand
TTCCGCGTTCCATCGACGACGCCGGCCCGGTAGACCAGCCAGCGGCCGTCGGGCGACCAGAGCGACTCGTCGATCTGCGCCGTGTCCTCCGGCAGGAGGCGCTCCGGCTTGCCGCTGCCGTCGGCCCGGATGCGATACAGATGCGACAGCGCGTCCTGGTCCGACGTATACGAGAGGGACCGCCCGCCCGGCTCCCACGCGGCCCGATAGTTCAGGGTGCCACTGAACGTGACCCGGGTGAGGGGTCCCGCATCGAGCTGCTTGACCCACAGGTCCGTACGGCCCTCGGCCGCGATGCTGACCGCGAGCCGCCGGCCGTCGGCCGAGAGCGCGAGGGTGTTGATGTTGGCCTGCCAGTCGGGATCGAGGACCACGGGCCGTCCCTGGCGGTCCACGCGCACCACCCGCACATCCCCGCCCCGCGGATCGGCGGGCAGATACAGCATCGTGCCGTCGTCGGCGATCGAAACCTCGGGAACGACGCCCTGCTCGAGCTGCACACCGCTCAGCAACGGGACCGCGCCGCTGGCCTTCAGCGTGGCGACATCGAAGCGGGCCCCGTACAACGACCCGTCCTGACGAGCGAGCACCAGATGGCCCGTCGGCAGATACCAGGCGCGTGCGGTGTTCGCGGACAGGGTATCCAGTGCATGGGTCTTGAGATTCACCGCGACGAGCGTCATCTGGGCGCAATTGTTGGTGCACTGGGTCAGCAGCAGGGCGTCAGGGCGGGGCAACGGGGTCGGAAAGAAGTTGCCGTTGAAGGTGCCCGGGAGGAGCAGTTCGGCGGATCCGCCGCTCGCCGCGACGCGCATCAGGCCGAAGCCCACTCCCACGAAGAGAATCTGCCCGGTGGGCAGCCAGGCGCCCCCGGGTACGGTGACCGTCACGGAATCGGCGAGGGCGATCGGGGCGCCGCCACTCGTGGGAACCTTGTACAGGCGTCCCTGCGAGGAGTACCCGATCCATCGACCATCCGGGGAGAAGAACGGTCCGTCGGCGCCGTCGGTCCCCACGAGCGGGCGCGGGGTGAGGTTATCCCGGTCCCGCACCCACAGCTGGGGGCCGCCCGTGGCGCTCGAGCCGACGTAAGCGAGGCGCCTGCCGTCGGCGGACAGCACGAAGGGATTGCCGGTATAGCGCAGCTGACCGGCGCGGAGATTGGGGAGGCTGATCTGGAAGCGTGACACCCCCACCCCCGTCGCCGGCCGCCCACCGGCCTGACGGGCGAAGTACACGGCCAGCGCGGTGGCGACGATCGCGATCCCCACGGCGGCCGGCAGCATGACGCGACGGTAGCCCCGCGCGGCGGGAGCGGTGTGCCGACGTGCCACCCTCCCCGTCAGCGCGTCGGCGAACTCCTTCGCGCTCCCCCAGCGATCAGCCGGCAGCTTTTCCAGCGCGGTCAGAACGGCGTCCTCGACCTCGGCTGGGATGCGGTCGCGTCGCGGGATGAGCCGCGCCGGTTTCTCCGTGAGCAGCTTCGCCACGATGGCCTGAGCGGTGGGACCGGTGAACGGCGGCTCGCCGAGCAGCATCTCGTAGGTCACGCAGCCGAGCGCGTACACGTCCGAGCGCGCCGTGATGTCGCGCTCCCCCATCGCCTGCTCGGGGCTCATGTAGGTCGGGGTGCCGAGCGACATCCCGGTTTCGGTCATCCGGGTGCCGCCGGCCTTGCTGGCGGCGAGCGCGATACCGAAATCCGCGACCAGCGCCCGGCCGTCGTGCAGCAGGATGTTCTCGGGCTTGATATCGCGGTGGATGATGCCATGACGGTGCGCGTAGTCGAGCGCGCCCGCGACTTCTGTGGCGATTAGGACCGCGTCGTTGATGGGGAGCTGCTTCTCGCGGGTGAGCCGGTCGCGCAGGGACTCGCCCTCGATGAACGGCATGACGTAGAACAAGAAGCCGTCGGCGGCGCCCGAGTCGAACAGGGCGAGGATGTGCGGGTGCTGGAGATTGGCGGTGGTCTTGATCTCCGAGAGAAACCGCTCCGCCCCGATCACCGCCGCCAGCTCTGGGCGCAGCACCTTGAGTGCGACCTTGCGGTCGTGGCGCAGGTCCTGGGCGAGGTACACGGTGGCCATGCCGCCCTGCCCCAGCTCACGCTCGAGGTGGTAACGATCGGAGAGGGCCGCCGACAGCCTGGTCACTGCGTCCGTCATTGCCGCAGATTCTCCGGGAGGCCCATGCGTTCGAGCAACCGCTGATACCGCGGCTCGTGGCGCAGTGGACGCAGCATCGGCGCCGAGTTGAGGATCCAGATCGCGTCGGGGTCCCGCGCATCGATCGCGCGCTCGAACAGCGTGTACATCGAATCGCGGTCGCCCAACGCAAAGAGCAGCAGGGCCCGCTGGGCCAGCCGGGGATCGCGGTCCAGCGACCGCAGGACACGACGGGCGCTGGCCGTATCGCCCGATCGGGCCCGGATGAACCCCTCGACGAGCTCCTGCATCCAGAAGCCCCCACTCACCGCTCGCGCGCGCGCCAGTGCCCACCGGGCCGTCGGGATGTCGCCCGCCTCGGCCTCGACCCAGGCCAGCAGGTGGTACGGCTCGTAGAACGCGCTGTCGAGCGCGATCGCCCGGCGTGCGAACGTGCGCGCCTTCGCCCCGTCGCCGCTCGACCAGTAGTTCCAGCCCACATCGCTGTACCACTGGGCGGTCGTCGGTTCCAGGTCGATGAGCCGCGAAGAGACGGCGATGCCCTCGGCGAACTGCCCCGTGCCCCACGGGAACCAGCTGTAGAGCGCCTGCGCCAGCGTGGTCGGATTGCGCGCCATGCCGCTCGTGAATTCCTGCCCGGCGGTCGCGAAGTCCCAGTCGAGGAGGTAGTGCATCATGCCGCGCGCGATCAGCGGGTCCCCCAGCCGGTCGTCCAGGGCGAGCGCCCGGGCCGACGCCCGCCCGATCGCCGCCCGGGCGGAATCGGGAGAGATGAGCTGGAAGAAGATCGCGACGCCGTGCGTGACGGCGAGTGTCGCCCACGCAGGGGCGAAGGACGAATCGAGCACGATGGAGCGGCTCAGGTACTCGACGCTCCGCCGGAATCCTTCAGGAGTGCGGAGGTTCGCCTGCTCTTCGCCAAGAAGATACTGCGCGTACGCCTTCGGATTGACCGGCGCCGCCGCGCCAAGCGCCCGCTCCTGTTCCGGCGTGAGCCGGGCCCGGATCCCCCGGGCGATCTCGAGCGCGACCTCGTGCTGCAGCGTCACCACGTCGGGCGCCGGCCGGGAGAAGGTCCGGGCCCAGAGGCTCTCCCCGGTCCGCGGGTCGGTGAGCTCCGCCGACACCTGCACGACGTCCCCCGCCTTGAGCACCGCGCCCGTGACGATCGCGTCCACGCCGAGAGCACGGGCGATCTCGCTCGCTGACTGCGTCGTATCGCGGTACGCGGCCACGGCACGATGCCCGAGGACGCGCACGCCGGCATCGGTCAGCACGCCGATCACCTCGCGGGTCATTCCATCCGCGAAGTAAGCCTGCCTGGGATCACCCGTCTCGTTGTCCATCGGCAGGACGGCGATGCGCTGGATCGCGCCGCTGGGACCGGTCCTCCGCAGCGCACGACCGCCGACCCAGGCAACGGCGCCCAAGGCCACCACGCCCGCCGCGAGGACCCCGATCCGGGCGAGCCTGCGCCGCCCGGCCTGCGGGCGCGCCGACGGCGCGACGGTCGCCGTCGAAAGAGCCTGCACGAACTGCGCGGCGGGGTTGAACCGGTCGGCCGGGTTCTTGGCCAGGGTGCGCGCCAACGCGCCCGCCACTTCGGCCGGCACGGTCGGCCGCAAGTTCGTAACGGGAGCCGCCTCGGTGATCAGGTGCTGGTGAGTGATGGCCTGGGCCGTCGGCCCGGTGAAGGGCGGCTGCCCCCCCAGCATCTCGTACAGCACGCAGCCGAGGCTGTAGAGATCGCTCCGCCCGTCCAGATCGGCATCCCCGGCGGCCTGCTCCGGACTCATGTACATCGGGGTGCCGACGGTGATGCCGGTCTCGGTGAGTCGCGACGCGCCCGCGGCGCTCACGGCCCGGGCGATGCCGAAGTCGGTCACGACGGCGTGGCCGCCCTCGAGCAGGATGTTCTCCGGCTTGATGTCGCGATGCACGACGCCCCGGGCGTGGGCGTACCCCAGGGCGTCCGCCACCTCGCGCGCGATCGCCAGGGCCTCGTCGATGGGAAGCTGCTTCTGGCGATTGAGGCGGTCGCGCAGCGACTCGCCCTCGACGAGCGGCATGACGTAATAGAGGAAGCCGTCCGCCTCCCCCGAGTCGTACAGCGGCAGGATGTGGGGATGCCGCAGGTTCGCGGTGGTCTCGATTTCCCGCAGGAAACGCTCGGGACCCAGAACCGAAGCCAGCTCCGACCGCAGCACTTTGATCGCCACCTTGCGGTGGTGCTTCACGTCCTCGGCCAGATAGACCGTGGCCATGCCGCCCGCGCCGAGCTCACGCTCGAGGTGGTAATGATCCCTCAGGGCGACGGTGAGGCGCTCGGGAGTGGTCATGTCAGTCACTGCAATCCGTACACGACGACTTGGTTGGAGAACGTGGGCAGGTACACGCGTCCGTTGGCGATCGTCGGCGACGCGAACTTGGCGTACTGGCCCGCTCCATCGCGGGCGAGGTTCTGCCGGTTATTCCAGAGCTCCCGGGTAATGTCCTTCGCGTCGAAGGCCCGTAGAATGCCGGGGCTGACGTCATGCTCCGCATCGCCGCTGAAGGCATACGACGCCCAGAGAATCGCCGTGCCATCCCTGGAGCCGTCGGAGGACACGGCGAGCATGGCGCCGCTGTGCCCCGTCGGCCCACCGGCGCTGAACACCAGCTCGGTCTGCCGATCCAGTAGGTTGCCGCCGCGATCGAACGGGATGGCGCGCAGCGGATTGTTCTCGGGCCAAACGTAGATGAATTCCTGCGCGCCTCCCCTGTAGTAGGTCGGTTGGCAATGCATTTCACTGCTGGTCAGCGGCACGGTCTGCTGCACCTGGTTGGCGGACGCCCGGTACCCGCCCATGGCATCCCTATTCAGGAGGTACAAGTACCCGTCCTTGCCGCCGGTGAGGAAGTAGCCGGAATTGGGAATCAGCAGCGCCCCGACCGAGCCGTAGTCCAGATCGTTATCGTTGAGAAACTGGTAGTCGAACGGCGTGAAATAGCTCGCGACTTGCAGCGTCGATCCGGACGGGACGAGCTTCAAAGCGCTCTCCCCACGATTGGTCAGGCTCGTGGGATCACCGGAGTCCCCGACGGTCCCGTTGCCCGCCACGACAAACAGGTTGCCGGCTGCGTCCGCGGCCATGCCGTTCCCGCTTTCCCACATCCCGCCGGCGTAGCCGTTGGGGGTCGCATTGTAGACCACGCGTTGCTGCAGGGTGCCTGCATCGTATCCCAGCACCCACCCGTGATACGGTCCCCAGTCGCAGTGGGATGAGAACGTCACGTACACGACGCCGTTCACGAGCGTCAGTCCCTGCCGCTGGTTCTGCCGCTGCCCATCGAAGGTGATCACGTTGTTCACGCTGCCATCGCCGTTGCCGGGGTAGAGGGCGGTGATCCGCATCGGGCTGCCGGATACCTCACTCCCATCGATCAGGCTGACGGCATGCAGGTGTTGCACGAAGGCGTTGCCGTCGGTACTGCGAGCCACGACGTACAGGGTTTGGCTCGCCGAGTCGATCACCGGCGTGCCGACCATGCCGATGTTGCCGCTGAAATCCTGGTACGAGCCGCCACAGGCCCCCGTCATATCGGTATTGCGCGGCGGCCGCATGCCGGGTGCCGAATAGTTCTTGACCCAGTACCGTGTGCCGTCGTCGCCGTCGAAAGCGTACAGTGTATTGTTGACCGTCGCGACATAGACGACGTTGTGGTCCCCGCCCGCGATGTGGACATGGCCGACGACCAGCGGCTGGGCGTACACCTGGTCATCCACCGCGAGCGTGAACACCTTGCCGAATCGTTGCTGGTTTACGTTGCTCGTGGTCAGTACGCTCTCGTGGTCGTTCCATCCGGCCCGGGTGTTGTCGTTGTGCTGGGTGAGCACCGACACGGATTGGGGATTCGGGCTGCGGGTCTGGGTCATGTCGTCCGTGCAGGCAGCGAGCCAGACAACGACAAGCACCAGCGACAGTTCGCTTCTGCTCACTGTGCCCATGGCGGCCGATTCTC
>DATDED010000426.1:0-1952 GCA_036523455.1 Gemmatimonadales bacterium | reverse complement strand
GCCCAGGCGCTGGTCTCGCAGGGGCAGTCGCTCGCATCCGCCCTCGCCGGCGCCGTGAACGGCAATCCGGACACGACCGCGATGTTCCTCCCGACCGCGGGATCCGAGGCGGGGAGAAGCATCAGCGCCATCGTATCGGGTTTGAGTCGCGCGCTGGCCGACACGTTCAGCATCGCGGCCTTTTCCAACGGGACGTTCCTGCTCCCCGAGGTGCCCGTCCCGGGCTCCGCCGCCGCCCCCATCCTCGGCGACCGCCTGACGAGCCTGGGTCTCGCGCCCTTCGGCGGAAGCACGCCGCGGCACCTGCGGTATTTCGCCGGCGACGCCGAGGTCGCCGCGAAGTACCGGCTCCTCAGCGCCGACGTCTATGCCGCCGCCGTGGCTCTGGTCGTCCGACTCCCCACGGGACACCAGGATTCGCCCAACGACGCATTCGATCTCGCCACCGGGGACCATCAGACCGACGTCGAGGGCCGCATCACCGGAGAGCTGACCGTATGGCATCGCCTGTGGCTGAATGTTTCGCTGCGCGGCGCGCGGCAACTGCCGGGGCAGCGCGAACGCCGCATCGGCCCCGTGGACCAGCCGTTCCTGCCAGCGACCACGCTCGCCCGGCTGCGCTGGGATCCGGGGGACTACATGGCCGTGGACGTAGCGCCGCTGTACCGGTTCTCGCGCCTCTTCGCAGCCGGTGTGACGTTCGGCTACTTCGCCCAGCAGCGGGATCGCTACGCGTTTCTCTCGCCGCAGGACTCGCTCGACGTGGTCGGTCGGACGGGAGGGCCGGTCGCGCCCGCCGTGCTCGAGGCGGGTACGGGAATCCGCCAGGCTCGTGTGGGCGTGGCCGCGACCTTTTCCGGGCCCCGTCTCGAAGGCGGCTTTTCGGTGGAGCGGACGATCAGCGGCGCGGGCGGTCCGGTGCCGGTCGCGACGGTGTTTCGGATCGTGATGCGCCAGACGATTCTGCTGTTCTGAGCAGCTCCTCGGCGTGGCGGCGGGCGGTCGCCGAGTCGTGATCGCCCAGCATCCGGGCGATCTCCCGGATGCGATCCTCTCCTTCGACCAGGCGGACGTCGCTGGTCGCGATCCCCCCCCGGTCGCGCTTGGCCACGGCGACCTGCCGGTCCGCGCGCGCGGCGATCTGCGGCAGGTGGGTGATCACCAGAGCCTGGCGTTCGCGCTCGGCACCCTCCCGAACGACGTCCGCGAGCGCCGTCCCGACCTGCACCGCCGCCTCACCGCCGATCCCCTGATCCACCTCGTCGAACGCCAGCGTGGGAACCTCGTCGTGATGGGCGAGCACGACCTTGAGGGCGAGCATGACCCGGGACAGCTCGCCTCCGGACGCCACGCGCGCCAGCGGGCGCGCCTCCATGCCCTCGTTCAGGCGCACGAGGAACGCGACGCCTTCGGCCCCGTCCGCCCGCGCAGTCGTATAGGAAGCGAGATCGACCCTGAACCGGCCCCCGGGCATGCCGAGCGGCGTGAGCCGGGCGGTGAGAGCGCGCGCCAGCCGCTGTGCGCCCTGGTGCCGCTTCCCTGACAGGGCTGCACAGGCCCGGGTGAACTCCTGCGCCGCCGCGTCCCGCTGCGCCGCGAGATCGCGCAGGTCCAGATCGGCATTGTCGAGCAGATCGAGCTCACGTGCCGCCGCGTCCCGCGCGGCGAGCACGTCAGGGATGGCGGGGCCGTACTTCTGCAGCAGTTTGAAGAGTGCGTCGCGGCGCCGCTCGATCTCCTCCAGGCGCGCGGGATCGGCGTCGATCCCCGCCCCGTATTCGCGCGCCGCCGCGGCAAGCTCGTTCACGTTGGCGAACGCCGTATCGAGCAGCTCCCGCCAGGAGCCGGTGGACGGATCGAGCCGTTCAAGCGCGCCGAGCAGCTTCGCCGCCCGGGCCAAGCCACCAGCGTCGAGCGCCTGCTCGAGGTCACGCGAGAGCCGGCCGAGGTCG
>DATDED010000425.1:0-7399 GCA_036523455.1 Gemmatimonadales bacterium | reverse complement strand
GTGGAGATCTCCGTGATCCCCCTGCTGCCCGGGGCAGGCGACGACACACTCGTCGAGGATGTCGTCGCGCCGAGCGAGGTCCGCGCTGGCGAGCAGTTCGATGTCCGTGTCGCGCTGGCCTCGACCGCCGGGGCCCGCGTGAATCTCCGGCTCATGGAGAACAATGCCGAGATCGCCCGCCGCCGGCTCACGGTCACGCCTGGACGCACGGTGATCACCGTCGGCCGCGTCGCCCAACGCGAAGGGCTGCTCCGCTTCAGGGCGGAGATCACCGCCGCCCCGGATGCGACCCGGGCGAACAACTCCGCGTCGGCGCTCGTGGCCGTCCGCGGGGCGCCGCTCGTGTGGTACGTGGCGGATGATCCCGGACCGCTTCCCCAAGCGCTGCGCGCGCAGGGGCTCCGTGTGGTCCTGATGCGGCCGGACTCGTTGCCCGCTTCCGCCGCGGAGTACCGAACGGCGGCAGCGGTCGTCCTGGATGATGTTCCCGCACTTAGTCTGTCGCGTCCGCAGCAGGAAGCCCTCCGCGATTTCGTGGGCGCGCTTGGCGGTGGTCTCATCGTCGTCGGGGGGCCGCACAGCTTCGGCGTGGGCGGGTACGCGCGCACGCCGCTGGAGGAGGCCTTGCCCGTCTCCACGGATGTCCGCCATCGCCTCGCGCTCCCCTCGATGGCCATCATCCTCGTGATCGACACCTCGGGGAGCATGGGCGCGTTCGGCCAGCAGATCGCCAAGGTCGAGCTGGCGAAAGAGACCGCGCAATCGGTCATCGACTTGTTGGGAGAGCGGGACATCATCGGGGTGGTCTCCTTCGATCAGGAGCCGCGCTGGCTCGTCGCCCCTACCGAAGCCCGCCATCGTGACCAGGTGCTGGAGCAGGTCGCCCGCGTCAGGGCGGGCGGGGGCACGGTGATGTATCCGGCGCTGCGGCTCGCCTACGAATACCTGCGTCGCTCCCCGGCCAAGATCCGCCACGCCATCGTCATCTCAGACGGCCAGACCGATCCGGGTGACTTCGAGGGGCTGATCACGCGCCTGACGCGTGAGCGTATCACTACGTCCGCGGTCGCGGTAGGCGCAGACGCCGACGAGCAGATCATGCGGTCGGTGGCGCGCTGGGGCGGCGGCCGATACTACCTCACGCGCGACCTCTACTCCGTGCCGCAGATTCTCACCGCGGAGGCGCTGCTTGCCTCGCGCGCGTACATCGTCGAGGAACGGGTCGTCCCGAAGCTCCGCCAGCGCGGGCTGGTCGATGACTTCACCGTACCTGCGCTCCGCGGCTATGTGGCGACGGCACCCAAGCCCGCCGGCACGGTGCACCTGACCTCGCCCGAGGACGATCCGATCCTCGCCGTCTGGCAGTACGGGCTCGGCCGCGCCGCGGCGTTCACGTCGGACGCGCGGGCCCGGTGGGCCGCGGAGTGGATGGGGTGGCCGGATCTGGCCCGGTTCTGGACACGGCTCGTGCGATGGGCGTCCCGGGATGATGCCGATGGGTTCGTGGTCAGCATCGAGCAGCTGGGTCCGGCCGGGCAGCGCAGCACATCGGGCGGGTCGGCGGCGATCATCCTCGACGCCTTCACCCCCGCCGGCGAGCCCGTGAACGGGTTGCGGGCGGTGGCCTCCGTGGCCGGACCGGCCGGGGTGCAAGCGATCCCCCTCGTGCAATCGGCTTCGGGGCGCTATGAGGGCGAGGTCGACGCATCGCGACCGGGCAGCTACGCCGTCACGGTCGCGGCCGGAGCACAGACGGCCCCCCGCGTGAGGACCACGGGGTTCGTGGTTCCATACTCGCCCGAGTTGCGCGACCTCACTCCGAACCGCGTCCTTCTCTCCCGCATCATCGAGGCGACAGGCGGGGCGATCCTCACCGATCCACGCCAGGCGCTCGCACCTACGCGAGCCGCTCAGACTGCCGCCGAAGGATGGCCGTATCTCGCCTCCCTTGCCGTGGCGCTCTTCCTTGGCGAGATCACCTGGCGGCGCGTGCCGGCGATCGCCGAGTACACGCGCGCCGCCGTCGCGGCGGTCGGTGCGCGCCTGCAGCGGCGTCCCGCTGCCGAAGACCTCGAGGCGGATCGCTTCTATGAAGCAGCGGATCGCTGGAACTTGATGGACAGCGGACCGTCGGAGGGGGCGGAGTCCATGGAGGCGGCGGCACGCCTGTACATCGCGAGGCTCCGGGCAGCGCAGTCTGGCGAGCGGAGCACCGAGGGACCGCAGGCGAAGCCGAAGGAACCGGAGACCGGCAAGGAGGAGACCTCGTGAAGTGGCAAGACTTGTTCACCTTTCAGGCACCGGCGAATATCACGTTTGGCCCGGGCGCGATCGCCAAACTTCCCGAGCTCGTCGCGGGATTCGGCGGTCGGGCGGTCGTCGTCTCCGATCCGGGCGTGGCGAAGGCCGGCATCCTGCCCCGCCTGCTCACCCTCCTGCGCGATGCGGGCGTCACCGCCGAGCCCTTCACCGACGTCGAGCCCAACCCCAGCGTCGAGACGGTGAACGCGGCCGTCGACCGTTTCCGGCGGACGCGGGCCTCATTCGTGATCGGCGCCGGGGGCGGCAGCGCGATGGACGTGGCGAAGGTCGTCGGCGTCCTGGGGGCGCACGGCGGCACGGTTCACGACTACGAAGGCATCGGAAAGGTACCCGGCCCGGGTGTTCCCGTCGTGGCGATTCCGACGACGGCCGGGACCGGAAGCGAGGTTACGATCTTCTCCGTGATCACGGACCGCGAGCGCCGGTTCAAGATGACGGTGGGCAGCGTGCACACCGTGCCCCAGGTGGCGGTGTGCGATCCCGAGCTCACGCTGTCCATGCCGCAGCCGCTCACGGCGGCGACGGGGATGGACGCCCTCACGCACGCCATCGAATCGTACATCAACACCGCGCACAATCCCCTGGCCAAGACGCTGGCCCTGGAGGCGGTCCGTCTCATCGGCCGCGCCCTGCGGCCGGCGTACGCGAACGGCCGCGACCTCCAGGCCCGCACGGAGATGCTGCTGGCGAGCACGATGGCCGCCATGGCGTTCACCCGGACGCGGCTCGGAAACGTACACGCCATGTCCCATCCGCTCGGGGCGCACTTCGATGTCCCGCACGGTGTGGCCAACGCCGTCCTCCTACCGTACGTGATGGAGTGGAACCTGCTGGCCTGCTTGGAGACCTATCCCGCGGTGGCCTCGGCGCTGGGCGAGCCGGTGGCGGAGCTGTCACCGCGCGCCGCGTCCGAAGCCGCGGTCGCCTCCGTCCGATCCCTGGCGCATGACGTGCAGATTCCTTCGCGGCTGCGCGACGTCGGCGTCGCCCGCGAAGGGATCCCGGCGATGACCGATGATGCGATGAAGAGCGGGAACGTGCTTGTCAATCCACGCTCCACCACGGCCGCGGATATCACCGCGTTGTTCGAGACCGCGTACTGACCGCTGCCCCGACGCACAACGACAGGTGTGATGAGGGTGAGAGGAACCGGTGGTACCGTCCATCATGCGCGAACGTCCCGGATCCCTCCCAAGCTCACCGACCTGTCGGTCCGGGCTCTTAGGGCAAGCCCTCCTGTCCAAGAGCAGCGGTGGGGGGATCCGGGCAATCTCGCCGCACCGACCCGCTCATGTCTCGATCACGCGCGACTCATGTGTACTGGGCGCACCAGCTGCACGCCACGCTCCTGAATTCGATCGGCGCCGCGATTCTGCAATCACAGGTCTGCGAGCAGGCCGTGCGCAGCGCGCTGCCCACGTCGGCGGACGAGCTCGCCGTATTGCGCCGGATGCTCGTTACGCTCGAAGGCGAGACCCGCGCGCTGGCCGTCTCCGCGACGCGGCCGGGCGGGGGCGGCCTTTACGTCGTGGTCACGAACGCCGTACGGGAGGCGCGGCGGCGCGGGGCGCCGGTGTCTCTTGAATTCCACGGTACCGACGCCGCGGTTCCCTCGCGGATCGCGCGCGGGGTCGGAGTCGTCGTGGCGGAGGCGTTGGCGAACGCGGCGCGACACGCCGATCCGGTGTCCATCGAGGTGGAGGTCACGGTGCGGGACAGCGTGGTGCTCGTGCGCGTGCGAGACGACGGCGCGGGGTGTGACCTCAGCCGCTTGGAGGCTGTGCCCGCCACGCGCCGCTGCGGAGTCGCGATCATGCGGGCTCAGACCGCGTCGCTCGACGGCCGCCTCGAGTTCAGCTCCGCCCCGGGGCGAGGGACACAGGTGAGCCTGTTCGTCCCGCTGGCCGGACGCCCGCGGTCCCGCGGGGCGTCGCCCGCCGATCCTCCTGCCTCATAGCCCGCTTGCGCGCCGGACGGCGTCGGCGTATCCTTCCAACGGGATGTCCGCGGAGAGGGGTGTGCGCGGGGGACGCCGCGCGCGTGTCCCCCCGCGCTTCTGTATGGTGTGGGTCACCTAGGCAACAAACGTGCTGTGAACGCATGAAACGGCTCGCCACGCTGACGCTGGTCGCCAGCTGTCTCACGTTTCTGCTCATCGTCCTCGGAGGACTCGTGCGGGCCACGGGCGCCGGGCTGGCCTGCCCGGATTGGCCGCTCTGTCACGGGCGGCTCATCCCGCCGCTGCAGGGTCTCATCATCATCGAGTACTCGCACCGGCTTGTCGCCTCGCTGGTCGGTTTCCTCACCGTGGCGGTTGTAGTCTCGGCCTGGCCGCACAAGCGAGTCCGATGGCACGCCGCCGCGGCACTCCTGCTCGTCGGAGTGCAGATCGTCCTCGGTGGGCTCACCGTGCGGACGGAGCTGACCGCCTGGCTCGTCGTCGCCCACCTCGGGACGGCGATGACATTCTTCGCCACGCTCGTCGGGCTCGTGCTGCGGACGTGGACGGGGGATACCCCGCCGCAGCGGACCGCGCTCAGGACCTGGAGCTGGATCACGCTCGCCGCGACCTTCGGGCTCGTGCTCTTGGGCGGCTACGTCGGCGCGACTGAGGCGGGGATCGCCTGTCCCGACTGGCCGCTGTGCTACGGACGAATCCTGCCGGCGCCCGGGGGGGCGGCGGCAGTGCACATGGCGCATCGCTTCGCGGCCGCGGGCGCGGGCCTGCTTATCCTTATCACCGCGGTTATCGCCTATCGTGTGGAGCGACGGCGCGATGACCTCCAGGCACTCACCGCGGTAGCCGTCGGCCTGCTGGTCTTGCAGGTGCTCCTCGGCGCGCTGAACGTCGAGTACAGGCTCGCTCCCGGCGTGACGACATCCCACCTCGCCACGGCGGCGGCCCTGTTCGCCGTGCTGGTGATGCTTGCCGTTCTTTCCGGACGGTCCCGCGCGCCGGTCGCGGGAGCCGCCCAACCGTCCGGCGGTGCGTCGCCGGGCAGGCGGGACCCGTGGCAGCGGGTGATGAGCTACGTGGCCTTGACGAAGCCGCGCATCATCGTCCTGCTGCTCATCACGGCGTGTGCCGCGATGCTCGTCGCGGCGCCGGGAGTCATCTCGCCCTGGATCATCGTCTTCACGCTGGTCGGCGGCGCGGCTTCGGCCGGGGCGGCCAACGCGATCAATCAGGTGCTCGACCGGGACATCGACGCCGTGATGGCGCGGACCCGCCGGCGGCCCATCCCCTCCGGCACCATCGCGCCGGCCTTTGCGCTGGCCTTCGCCGTCCTGCTCGGGACCGCGGCGTTCGTCGAGCTGGCCGTATTCGTGAACCTCGCCAGCGCGCTGCTGGCGCTGGCGGCCCTGGCCTTCTACGTGCTCGTCTATACCATCTGGCTCAAGCGCGCCACGCCGCAGAACATCGTTATCGGAGGCGCGGCGGGAGCGATGCCTCCGCTGGTCGGCTGGGCCGCCGCGACCGGCCGGGTCGAATGGCCCGCCTTGATCCTCTTCCTGATCATCTTCCTCTGGACGCCGCCGCACTTCTGGGCGCTGGCGCTGTACCGACGGGAGGACTATGCCCGCGCCCATCTTCCCATGCTGCCCGTGGTCGCCGGGGAGGATGAAACCCGCCGGCAGATCGTCATCTACTCCGTCCTGCTCGTCGCCGCATCACTGCTCCTGCTGTGGTTCGGGCGAATGGGCTGGGTCTACGGGGTGACGGCCGCGGCCGTCGGCGCCGTCTTCATCACGCTGGCCGTCCATGTCCGGCGGGCGCGCACCCCGAAGGCGGCCGTCAGACTGTTCGGGTACTCGATGATCTATCTTGCCTTGCTGTTCGCCGCCATGGTCGCGGACCGCCTCGCGAGTTAAGCGCGTTCAGGCAGGGCCAGGAACAGCAGCGCCGCGGCCAGGACCGGAAGGACCATCAGAAACGGCCACTGCAGGCCCTGGCCCGCCAGGACCCCTCCCAGCGCCGGTCCGACGAAGAAGCCGACGTCGGCGGCCGCATTGAATCCGCCCATTGCCGGAACCAAGTATTCACGTGGAGCTCGCGCGGTCACGCGCATCGACACCGCGTTGGGAATCCCGGCGCTGGCGAGACTTCCGAAGAAGTTGAGCGAGAAGAGCGCCCTGAAGGTGCTGAGCCAGGGGACCGCGGCGACGGCCAGGCCGCGCACGATGAATCCCGGGACGAGAAACCGGTCCACGGGGATCCTGGCGGCGAGGCGTGTGATGATCCACTGTCCCAGGACGAAGCTCGTGGCGCCTGCCGTGAAGATGACGCCGATCTCGCCGGGGCTCACGCCCCGCGCGGCGGCGTGCAGGGGGAAGAAGGTGGCAAAGACGGCGATGATCGTCGTGTTGCACACGGTGAGCAGCCAGGTCCGGCCGATGCTCGGGGCGTGCCGGAGGAGGTGCACATAGGCGCTCATCGGATTTCCGGGGCTGCGATCGCGCTGGGTGCCCACGACGAGTCCGGCAGGGATCGTGAGGAGGCAGATGATCGCCCCGGCGTAGAACGGCGCGGCCAGCGAGACGGTGCCCCCGAGCCATCCACCGAGGGCCGGCGAAAAGAGCTGGCCGAACCCGAAGTACAGCCAGAACACGGCGAACTGCGCGCCGCGCCGTTCCGGAGGCCCGTGCTCCGCCACTTCCGCGAACAGGACGGGCCAGAGGAATCCCCGCACGGCGCCGAGGATGAGGCGCGAAGCATAGAGCCCGCCCAGTGAGGCCGCGCGCGGGAAGGTGCCGAACATCAGGGCGCTGGCGAGCAACGCGAAGACCACGGTGAGGCGGCGTCCGAGGAGATGGCTCATCGCCATCGCCAGTAACTCTGTGACGATGATCGCCAGCGAGGTCGCACCGATGATGCCGCCGACGTGCTCTGTGGGCAGGCCCAGGCTACTGAGGTAGAGAGGGATGACCGGGGCGGTCACCGTGATCGACATGACCGAACCCATCGCGATGAGCCCCAGGGCGTGAACGCGCCGCATCACCAAACACTCCTACGATAGCATGCGGCTGCGTCCGCGCGTCGCGGTGGTGCGGAGGGCGGTCGTCTCCGGCGCCATCT
>DATDED010000424.1:0-3831 GCA_036523455.1 Gemmatimonadales bacterium | reverse complement strand
GCTCGACGTGCAGCTTCCCGGCGCCGACGGGCTGTCGCTGCTCGACGGGCTGCCCGACGGGCGGCGACCCGCGGTCATCTTCGTCACGGCCCACGACCGCTACGCGGTCCCCGCGTTCGGCCACGAGGCGGTGGACTATCTCCTCAAACCGGTCGACGCCGAGCGATTCCGGGCCGCGCTGGCGCGCGCCCGGCGACGGCTGGCCCGGCCGGAGCGCACGGAGAACGGCGCGCCGCTCACCCGGCTGCTGGTGCGCGAGCGCGGCCGGGCCTTCTTCGTTCGCGTGGATGAGGTGGACTGGTTCGAGGCCGCGGGCAACTACGTGCGGCTGCACGCGGGGCGCACCACGCACCGGATCCGCCTGCCGCTCGCCCGGCTCGAAGTCCGCCTCGACCGGCGCACGTTCCGCCGCATCAGCCGGTCGCACATCGTCCGGCTCGATGGGATCCGCGAGCTGCAGCCGTGGTTTCACGGCGACGGCCTGGTGATCCTGACGAGCGGGGCGAAGCTGCGTTTGAGCCGGCGCTATCGCGACCGCCTCTACGAGCCCGACTAGTTCTCGATCGACGTCAGCTCGTTCCGGACGCCGCCGCCCTTGCGTTGCAGCTCCAGCACCAGGCCGACGCCCGGAGCGTAGAACTTCGCCTCACGAGCTCCAGGTTCCAGTGGTGTCCATTCCTCGGTCTTCAGACATCCCGTAAAGGCTCCGTACACTACTTCGGCCGTCGCGGACAGGGACAATACCTTGGCCATGTCCTCGGCGACGCCCGCGGCAAACTCCTGCTGATACTGAGTCCCCACCTTTGGATGGGCGAGCATGATGAGGCCCGCCGAGGCTCCATTCACGCCGGCTTCCCAGGAGCCTTCGGTCCCGACGACGACCCCGTTCTGGATCTGCTTGGAGTCTTCCCCCAGATACCAGACGTGCCCTGCGTGTCCTGCGCGTACCAATCGAACGTGTCCTCCACGAGCACACCGTCGAGATATCCCTGATCGTGCACCACGGTGGCCACGATGCCGAGGATGCGCTTGGTCCGGGTGGTCACCTCGACCACGTTCGTCTCCAGCCCCTCCGCGGTTTCACTCCGGTACCGAAACACTCTCCCGGGCGCGAATGCGAGGTACGGGGTGTCGATTCCGGATACGAAGCCGCTGGGGTCGGAAGGGAAAGTCGGAAGTTCGACCTTTGAGAAATCGGGTGCCGCTGGACGATCGGGCCCGCAACCGGCGCCGAGAGCACCGGTGAGAGCGGCGATGATGACGGGCGAGGTAAGGCGAGACATGATGCACCTCCATCTATAAGTTCACGGGGACCCGGTCCCGATGTTGTGGTGCGTGACCGCCGCATTGCCTGTCCCGGGGAAGACACCGTCCGCTCTGCGAAGGTCCCGCCCGGCCCCCCAATCCTCCCGCCCGCCCCGCAACCGGTTACTCGCGACGTCGCTCCCGGCAGATTCCGGGCACCCCCGGCCAGGAATCCCTGCCATGTCCCTCTGGGCCACCAAGTCCATCACCGCACTGCGCGCCGAAGCCGAAGCGACGGGTGACAAGTCGCTCAAACGGACCCTGGGTCCGTTCAACCTCGTGACGCTGGGCGTCGGCGCCATCATCGGCGCGGGGATCTTCGTGCTGACCGGCCAGGCCGCCGCATTGTACGCCGGGCCGGCGGTGCCGATTTCGATGGCCCTGGTCGGCATCGCCTGCGCGTTCGCCGGGCTGTGCTATGCGGAAATGGCGAGCGCCGTCCCCGTCGCGGGGAGCGCGTACACCTACGTCTACGCCACGATGGGCGAGCTCGTCGCCTGGATCATCGGCTGGGATCTGGTGCTCGAGTACGCGGCGGGCGCCGCGGGGGTGGGCGTGGGCTGGTCGGCGTTCTTCGTCTCACTGCTCAACCAGTTCGGCATTCACCTGCCGCCGGCGCTGGCGGGATCGCCGACGGTGTGGTGTACGGCCGCCCAGGTCGGCACGATGGCGGCGCCCGGATGCGCGCACGCGGGACTCAACTGGACGGGGGCCATCGTCAATCTCCCGGCCGTCGTCATCGTGGCGTTGATGTCCACGGTGCTGGTGGTCGGGATCCGCGAGTCGGCGCGCGTCAACAACCTGATCGTGATGCTCAAGATCGCCATCATCCTGCTGGTCGTCGTCGTGGGCCTGTCGCACATCAATCCGTCCAACTGGAAGCCGTTCGTACCGCCGAACAGCGGCGAGTGGGGCACCTTCGGCTGGTCCGGCGTGCTGCGCGGGGCGGGGCTCGTGTTCTTCGCCTACATCGGGTTCGACGCCGTATCCACCACGGCCCAGGAGGCGAAGAATCCCCAGAAGGATATGCCGATCGGCATCCTGGGCTCGCTCGCGGTCTGCACGCTGCTCTACATGATCGTCTCGGCCGTGCTCACCGGCATGGTGCCCTACACCCAGCTCAACCTGCCCGCCCCGATGGCCTACGCCATGGAGCAGATCGGTGCGCCCTGGCTGGTGCGCGTGTCGGTCGACATCGGCGCGGTGCTCGGCCTGGCCTCAGTGATCCTGGTGATGCTGCTCGGGCAGTCGCGGGTGTTCTTCTCGATGTCGCGCGACGGCCTGCTCGGGCCCTGGGCGGGCAAGGTGCATCCCACCTACAGCACGCCGTATCTCTCCACCATCTACACGGGGATCGCGGTCGGGCTGGCCACCGGGCTCCTGCCGCTGCAGCTGTTGGGCCAGCTCGTGAACATCGGCACGCTGCTCGCTTTCGTCCTGGTGTCCGCCGGAGTCTGGATCCTGCGCCACAAGCGTCCGGATCTCGAGCGGCCGTTCCGGACCCCGCTCGTTCCGTTCGTCCCGATCATGGGGATCCTCACCTGCTTCGGCCTGATGCTCACGCTGCCCGGCGACACCTGGATCCGCCTGGTCGTATGGCTGCTCATCGGGTTCGTGATCTACTTCGGGTACAGCCGGAAGCACTCGAAACTGCAACAGCAGCGCCAAGCAGGGGCGTCGAGCGAAGGCGTCAAGCCAGAACGTCGAGCTGAAGCGTCGACCTGAGGCGTCAACGGCCCGAAGTCTCTGCTCGACGCCTTTGCTCGACGCCTGTTATTCTTGTGGATGACCTCGCCTGCCGTTCCCATCCCCCCCGAGCGAGCGGCTGCGGCCCGTGACATCGCCGCGATCCTGAAGCCGGGCAACCGCGTCGCGCTCACCACCCACGTCAATGCCGACGGCGACGGCGTTGGGAGCGAGCTCGGGCTGTGGCACCTGTTGCGCGAACACGGCCTCCACCCGGTGATCGCCAATCCGACCGGCATTCCCGACCGCTTTGGATTCCTCCTGCCTCCTGGAGCCGACGCGAGTGACCGCGCGGGCCGGGAGATCGCCCAGGCCGATGTGGTGATGGTGGTCGACATCTCGGACCTGGGACGGCTGGGGGACCTGGCGACCGCGGTGCACGATCGGCGGGCACCGGTCGCCTGCATCGACCACCACATCAGCCCGGGGACGCTCCCGCCGGGGCCACGGCTGGTCGCTCCCGAGGCGACCGCGACGGCGGAACTGGTGTTCGATTTCGCCGCGGCCCTGGAGTGGCCGCTGTCGGCCGAGGCCGCGCGCGCTCTCTACGTCGGCATCCTCACCGACACCGGCGGCTTCCGGTTCTCGAATACGACGCCCCGCGCGCTGCGCGTGGCGGCGGCCCTGCTTGAACATGGCGTCGAGCCCGAATCCATCTATGAGGCGGTCTATGCCAGCGCGCCGGAGGGACGGGTGCGGCTCCTGGCCGAGGTGCTGCAGACGCTCGTGGTGGAGCCTGAGCGGGGCCTCGCGTGGGTGACGGTGCCGGCCGGCGCGCTG
>DATDED010000423.1:0-3107 GCA_036523455.1 Gemmatimonadales bacterium | reverse complement strand
GATACGGCGTGCCGTTGTCGTCTCCCTGATCGACGAGCACGGCATCGGCCGGCTTGAAGAGCCAGACGTCGGCCGCCACCGCGGCGTCGATCTGGCGCAGCGGGCTAATGTCGTCGATGACCCAGAACCCGCGGCCGTGCGTCGCCACGATCAGATCGTTGCCGTAGATCTGGAGATCGCGCATCGACGTGGCGGGCAGGTTGCGCTGCAGCGGCTGCCAGTGATCGCCGTCGTCCAGCGACAGGAACACGCCGCGCTCGGTGCCGGCGAAGAGCAATCCCTTTCGGGCTGGATCTTCCTTCACCGTGTGGACATAGACGCCGGCCGGCAGGCCGGTGCTGATGCGCTGCCACGTCCTGCCCAGGTCGCGGGTACGATAGATGTAGGGCTCGAAGTCCTCGAGCTGGTGGCGGTCCACGCTCGCGTATGCCGTGCGCGCATCGAAATGCGAGGCCTCGAGCGTCGTGACCCGGCTCCACGGGCCGATCGCGGCGGGGGTCACGTCCTGCCAGGTCTTGCCGTCGTCCTGCGTGACCTGGATGACCCCGTCGTCGGTGCCGATCCATACCAGCGGAGCGCGGAGTGGCGATGGCGCGATCGTGTAGATCACGCCGCGCTGGCCGTTCTGGTCGGTGTCGGCGGCCGCCGCCGCGTCGAGGGTGGGCGGGACGCCGGGGGCGGGGCGCGTCAGGTCCGGGCTGATCTGCGTCCACGTGCGGGCGGCGTCGGTCGACTTGAACAGGAACTGGTCGGCGTAGTAGAGCGCGTGCGGGTCGGCCGGCGACACGACGAGCGGCTGCGTCCAGTCGCGCCGCACCGGCTCCTTGTTGGACGGTGCGGGCGCCGTCGTGCCCGGGATCATGCGGTTCTGCTCCAGGTCCCAGCGGCTGCCGGTTCCCCCGAAGACGATCCCGGGGTGCAGCGGATCGCCCGCCGTACAGCCGCTCTCCCCCCCGGCGCCGATCGGCTCCCAGTCGCGCATCGAGATCTGACCGAACTTGCCGCGCGAGCGCACCGCCACGGCGCCGCTGTCCTGCTGCGCGCCGGTCACCCAGTAAGGGAAGCGGTAGTCCACCGAGAGGTGGTAGAGCTGCGCCGTGGGCTGGTTGAGCCACGTGCTCCAGGTGACCTCGCGCGGATCCTCGGCCTTCGCGTTGCGGGTGATGATGCAGCCCTGATCGCTCGCCACGACCATCGTATTCGGATCGTCGGGGGAGATCCACGCCTGGTGATAGTCGTCGCCGCCGGGCGAGCCGCGCAGCGGGACCCATGTCTGGCCGCCGTCGCTCGAGCGCGAGACGGAGACGTTGGAGACGTACACGAGGTCGGGATCGCGCGGATCGACGACGACGTGCTCGAAGTACCACCCGCGTCCCCACAGCGCGGTATCGGACGACAGGCGCCTCCAGGTGGCGCCGCCGTCATCGGAGCGGAAGAACCCACCCTGGCGTGGAGTGGTGTCGCGTTGTGGCGGGCCGCCCGGCGCGGGCGGGGGCGGCGGTGGGGCGCCGGGTTCGGGGAGCAGGCAGTCCACCACGGCGTACAGGCGCTGGGCCCTCGTCGGTGCCACGGCGATACCCGTTCGCCCGATCCCCTCCGGCGGCAGGCCCTGCGTGAGCTGCTTCCAGGAGTCGCCGCCGTCGGTGGACTTGTAGATGCCGCCTCCGGGCCCGTTCGTCGGCGGGTAGACGAACCAGGGCGGGCGCCGCGTGTTCCACAGGCCCGCGTACAGCACCTGCGGGTTGCCCGGATCGATCACGACCTCGACCGCACCGACGTTTTCGTTCTTGTACAGCACCTTCTGCCAGCTCCGGCCCCCGTCCTTCGAGCGGAACACGCCACGGTCGACGCTCGGCCCGTAGTAGTGGCCGATGGCGGCGACGAAGACGATGTCGGGGTTCGTCGGATGGACGGCGATCTTCCCGATGTGGTGCGTGTCGTCGAGACCGATGTGGGTCCAGGTCCGGCCGGCGTCGGTCGACTTGTACATGCCGTTGCCGTAGCCGGTCGAATCGCGCAGCGTCGACTCGCCGCTCCCCACGTAGATCACGTCCGGCGCGGAGGGGGCCACGCTGAGCGCGCCGATCGAGGCGACGGGCTGTGCGTCGAAGACCGGCTCCCACACGCGGCCCGCGTCGATCGTCTTCCACACGCCGCCGTTCACGTGGCCGAAGTAGAACTCGTTGGGCCGGCCGGGCACGCCGCTCACCGCGTCGACACGGCCGCCGCGGAATGGACCAAGCAGGCGCCACTCGAGGCCCGAGACCAGGCTCTCGGGCAGGTCACCGGGAGGCGCGTTCGGGGATCGGGGGAGGGCGAACGGCAGGCGCAGCCAGGGCGGAACCACGAGGAGGGCACCGCCGACGCCGGTGCGGACCAGAAAGCTTCGTCTCGATGTCATGGCAACCCAGGCTCAGCGATGGCGATAGCTGGCGCGCGTCAGCACGATGTTGCGGTACTCGATGGGGCCGTGATCTCCCTGGAGGTAGATCGGGCCCGCCGCCTCCTCGTGGCTGTCCAGGGCGCCCCCGGTGATGCCGGGGATGGGCTGCTCGCAGATGATGCGGCGTCCGTTCAAGACCACCGTCACCAGACGGCCGACGAGCGTGATGTCGTAGGATTGCCACTCGCCCGGTCGCTTCGCGGCCTTCTCGTTGGGCAGGAGAAACCCGTAAATGGACCCGAGACCGTCGTCCTTGGGCTCCGCGCCGGGCGTATCCTCGACTTGCACCTCGTATCGCCCGCGCAGGTAAATCCCGCTGTTGCCGCCCGCGGGATAGCGGAATTCCAGGTGCAGCTTGAAGTCCATGAAGCTGTCGCGGGTCGCGAGGTTCGCGCCGGCGCCGGCATTCGAGAGTACGTGGTCCACCACCTTCCAGCGGCTGTTGGGCCCGCTGGGCGTCCAGCCGGCCAGGTCCACGCCGTTGAAGAGGGTGTCGGGGCGGCCCCAGGTCGGCGCCGTGGCCCGGCGCAACGTCGGCGCGCGCCGCGCGCTCCAGGTGAGACGCTCGCCGCCCGCGTCGGTCAGCCATCCCGAGAGGCGGTCGTCTGCCAGCACGGCCTCGAAGTGCAGGTCGGCGTCACCCTGCTCCCATTGGGGCGGAATG
>DATDED010000422.1:0-2380 GCA_036523455.1 Gemmatimonadales bacterium | reverse complement strand
GAAGCCCTGCCTGACCGACGAGATACGCGCCGCTCTCGGGCTCCACGCGCACGCGTGGACCGACGGTGCAAGCCATGAGGAGCGTGGAATCGGCCTGTCGCGCGGCTCTTGCGATTCCCACTACCCGCGCCTGATCGCGGGCCCGAGTCGCCTGAAGCGCGCGCGGTGAATCACACAGCGTATCCGTGACGAGTCGCTGTTCGTCCGCAGCCCCATAGTTCGCATCGAACCGCAGGGTGTCGATGTAGGCACGTACCTGGGTCCGGCTCGCCGACTCGAGCCGGTCGAATTTTGGTGGCGGTGTGATTCGTGGGCGCTGCGGCCCGCCGTACTCCGCGGACGGCCCGCATGCGCCGGCGGCCCACGGCGTGAGGAGTGACAACACGACAGCAACGGTCGACCAGCGACGCAGCCCTGGGACTCCCATACACGACCTCCACCGAGAACGTTTCTCGTTCAGTCTCACCATCAGCTGCCCGCGAACCGCCGCATGCGCTCGACGACCGGCAGGAGCGCCGGGTCGGCCTTCTGCCAGAGCGTAGCCACCACGTTGCCCCAGAACCGGGCCGTGGGGTGGTCGCCCGCGGCGTTCGCCAGGTCGGCTCGCAGAACCATCGCCCGCACGAGCCCGCCAGCCTGACGCCGGTCCAGCAGATCGCTGCGGAGATCGCCCATCCTGGTCAGGGACCGGTCGAGCCACGCGACTGCCCGTGCCGTGTCCCCGATGGCGGCCTGCAACCACGCCTCCAGGAACGTCCCGTCCATGGACACGACCGCGGGACTGCGCCGCCGGAACACGGCGCGCACCGCATTCGCATCACCGGCCGCGTACTCCTGCTGGCGCCGCAACATCCACGTCGGCTGGGTGGGGTCGGCCGGCCGTCGGTGAAACGGGCTCTCGCCCACGACCGGAAAGGCCAGCTCGACCGAGCGGTTGACCAGTTGAGCCTCGACGGCGCGCTGGCGGTCGGGCCGCACGGTGAGGGAGATCAGGGAGTCGACGACACGCTCGAGCGTGACGATCGAATCTGCCGGGGCGCCCACGCCGCTGAACGCGACGAGCCGCAATGCCGCGAGGTGCGCTCCCGCGGCCGACTCGAGCATCGTGACTTCCCCACTGGACAGCATCAGCGTGTCGACCGGCAACGATCGTCCCAGGAAGTCGGCGGCCAGCCTCACCCGCCCCGTCAGCATCGCCACGGGGCCGAGGAGGCCGGCCGCGGCAGGCGTCGAGTCCGTCGTTGCCGAAAGCACAGAATCCGCAAGCCGCGCCGCCGCGGTCCAATCCTCGAGCTTGAGCCGCAGCCGTATCTCATCGACCGCGAGCCGGAGGGCGACGGCGGAATCGCGCGCCAGCTCGCGCGCGCGCTTCAAGGACCCCAGCGCCGTCGCATCGGGGCTGGGCGCCTCCTGCAGCCGGCCTTGAGTTTCCAGGACATGGGAGAGATGCGCCCGGGGCTCGGATTCCTGTGGAGCAGCGTGCACCCAGCGCAACGCGATTTCACGCAACGTCTCCCGGATCCTCTCGAGTGCCGCCTGTGAGGCCGGCCGTGACAGCGCACCCGGGAGACGATACGGGACGACGGCCAGGGTGTCGTGGTCGAGGGTGACGCGGCCGCCGAATCCCCCGGAATCCGGCGCGATCGCTTCACCGCGGCGGAACCCGTCCCCTTCCAGCAGGAAGGAAAAGTCCGTGAACCGCTCGGCGAACGCGCGGTTGGCGAATGGATTGAGCTCGAAGGCCCGCTGGTACGCCCGGAGCGCCGTCTGAATGCTCGTGCGGAAGCTCCATCGTGAAGGGCTCGCCGGGTTGGCCACGATCGCATGGTCCTTCGCCTGACATTCCCCCAGACCGTACCACGCCGCGAAGTCCAGCGAATCGCGTTGAATCAACCGCCGATAGAGGTCGCACGCGTCGGCGTAGCGGTGCTCGGCGAACGCGACGAGGGCGAGGGCCAAGTCTTGCTCCTCCGGAGAGAGCCGGGACGGCACGCGCGCGGCCATCATCGCATAGTGGGCCCAGTCATCCTGGGGCGCTTCTTGCCACTCCAGCACCTGTCCGAGCCAGAGATTGGCCTCGGGGTACTCGGAGTCACGCGCGAGCGCGCTGCGAAATCCCTCCGCGGCCGCGGTCAGTTGCCAATCGGTGAGCGCTACGCGAGCCGAATCGAACGCGAACAGGGCGGCCAGCAGCTTGGTGTGAGACGCACTCCGCGGTGCGGCGGGCCCCAAGCGGCTCGACCGCAGGGAGTCCACAAGTGCCGCAAAGGTCGCGTCGAAGTCCCGGAGTGTACGGCTCGCACGGATGTGTGAGTGGTACGCCTGCACGCGGCTGGCCACGTCCCACACCGTGAGCTTCACCTCGAGCAGAGAGTCATCC
>DATDED010000421.1:0-1881 GCA_036523455.1 Gemmatimonadales bacterium | reverse complement strand
TCTCCGAGCGCGACGGCTGGCGCCACGTGTACGCGGTGCCGCGGCAGGGCGGGGCCCCACTGCTGCTGACGCCGGGCTCCTTCGACGTGATCGACGTCGTTGCGGTGGACCAGACCGGCGGCTGGCTCTACTACATCGCCTCGCCGGACAACGCGACGCAGCGCTACCTCTTCCGCATTCGCCTCAGCGGGGGTGGGCGCCCGGAGCGGATCACGCCGCAGGATGCCTCGGGGACACACAGCTACGACATCTCTCCGGACGCCCGCTGGGCGATTCACACGGCCTCGCGCTTCGACACACCGCCCGTTACCGATCTCGTCCGGCTGCCCTCGCACGGGGTGGTCCGCACGCTGGTGGACAACGCCGCGCTGCGCGCGGTGGTGGAATCGCTCGCCCCGCGGCCGACCGAGTTCTTCAAGGTCGAGGTCGGCAGCGGCGTTACGCTCGATGGCTGGATGATCCGGCCGCGCAACTTCGATTCGACCCGGACCTATCCCCTGCTCATGCAGGTATACGGCGAGCCGGCGGGGCAGACGGTGCTCGATCGCTGGTCGGGGACGTCCGGTCTCTGGCACCGGATGCTGGCGGATCAGGGGTACGTCGTCGCCAGCGTCGACAACCGCGGCACCCCGGCCCCGCGGGGCCGCGCCTGGCGCAAGATCGTGTACCGCCAGATCGGCGTGCTGTCGAGCCGCGAGCAGGCGGACGCCGTGCGAGCCCTCACCCGCACGCGGTCCTACCTCGATTCCACCCGCGTAGCGATCTGGGGCTGGAGCGGCGGCGGGTCGAGCACCCTGCAGGCGATGTTCCGGTTCCCCGAGATCTACGCCGTGGGGATGGCCGTGGCACCCGTCCCCGATCAGCGGTTGTACGACACGATCTACCAGGAACGCTACATGGGCGTTCCCCAGGAGAACGGGGAAGCCTATCGGCTCGCGTCGCCCATCACGTTCGCCGACGGGCTGCGCGGCCGGCTGCTGCTGGTGCACGGCTCGGGAGACGACAACGTGCACTACCAGGGATCGGAGCGGCTGGTGAACCGGCTGGTCTCACTGGGGAAGCAGTTCGACTTGATGGTGTACCCGAACCGCTCCCACTGCATCTGCGAGGGACGGGGCACGACCCTGCACATTTACACCTTGTTGACCCGGTACCTGCTGGAGCATCTACCCGCGGGGCCGCGCTGAGGAGAAGGACGGGGGAAGGCGGTGGAGGACGGTGGAGGTGGGTGGAGGTTCTTCACCGTCTTCCCCCGTCCTCCACCGTCCTCCACCGACCGACTGATAGTGCCAGGCCCAACACGACCCACCCTCCCAGCGCAACCCATTCGGCTCCAGTAAAGCTCCCGGGCACCACCGGCACCACCTTCATCAGGACGATGGCGGCACTCACGGTCGCACCGAGCATGGCGAGGCGCGTTCCGGACCTGGTGCCGGCGCGACGTGCCCGCACCATCAGGGCGAGACACGCCGCGCACCAGCCGACGCCCGCTGCCAGCGAGCCGACTTCACTGATCGGAATGAGCAGCGCGTCGCCCAGGCACGCCCCGGCGATCGTGAACAGCGTGAGGAGGCCGATCGCCACGGCCGGCGTGCCCCAGCGCGGGTGGATGCGCGCGACCGTCGGGTGGATGAGGTGCCGTCGTCCCATCGCGTAGAGCAGACGTGTCGCGGCGACGAAGTTCCCGTTGAAGACCTTGAGGAGCGAGAGAAACGCCGCGAACAGGATGAGCCGCGCGATGGCGTCCGAGCCGAAGGCGCGCGCGAACGCCGCCTCGGTGCCGAGCCGCCCGGCCACGAGATCGCGCCAGGGAAAGACGAAGGAGACGGCGGCGATGATGAGCACGTAGAACGCCGCCCCCACGAGCACCGCCCGCGTCAT
>DATDED010000420.1:0-3103 GCA_036523455.1 Gemmatimonadales bacterium | reverse complement strand
CCGGCGACCAGTGCTCCGTGTCGTGGCACGAGACACAATTCTGTCCCAGCGAGCGCCGGTGCACATCGCGGTGGCACGACGTGCAGGTCGTTTCCAGGCCGACCCACCCCGGCGCCGCCGCCGGCTGGGGCGAGAGCGCGGCCGCCGCTCCGGTGCGGAACGCCGCCTTGTGGCAGTCGGCGCATTTGATCGTCGCGTGGCGCCCCTCCAGCGGCCATCCGGCGAGCGTGTGGTCGAACCGCGCGGCATCGCGCTCCGGCCACGCGATCAGGGCGAAGTCTCTTCCCGCATGATCGGGGTGACAGCTCGAGCAGGGCTGCGGCTGCACCCGGGCATGGTAGCCGCGATTCTGTTGCCGCAGGGAGGCGATCTCCTTGTGGCACTCGAGGCAGCGCACCGTCATCTGCTCCTTGCTGCCGCCGCCATGGCAATTGACACACCGCAGCGCGCCTTCGAGCTGCGCATGCGGTTTGGCGAGCGGCCCCGGGTTGATCTGGGCCTGCAGGGGCGCCGCCAGCAGCAGCGCCGACACCCAGGCCAGTCCGACGGATGTGCGGACACCGCTCACCACAGCCACGTCGAGCCGAGCGCCACGACGACCGTCACGTGAACCAGGACCGCCAGCAGCGCGGCGATCGCGACCGGCCGGTGCAGCACGTGCCACCAGCGGAACAACGAGTGGGTGGCGTCCAGCATCCGGCCCTGCTGGGTCAGCGCCATCTCCCGCTTCGCGAGCCGCAGCACCCACCGGAACACCTGCCGATCCTGCTTGCGGCGCCGCGGACCGCTCTGCGCGTACAGGCGGCGGAATCGCCGCGCCGCCCGCCGCCGCGCCACATCATCCGCCACCAGCTGGAACAAGGTCCGCACGATGCCGGGCCGCCCGCCGGGGCCCCGCCCTGTGTCGAGCGCCGCCTCGATGCGCTGCAGATCGAGTCCCGTGCTCTTCGCGATTTGCTCGAGCAGCTGCTTGCGTCGCGCACCGATCTCCTCGAGGGTCAGCTCGATCCCGGCCTTGCCGCGCGGGATGCGCGCGTACAGGTACCGGCCGACCACGCCGCTCGCCCACACCACCATCATCGACCAGAAGCCCAGCCCGATCAGGCCCTCGAAACGCCAGGCCGCATGGATCGCGACGAGCAGCGGGAGGGAGAGCGCCGCGAGCACGTGCACGTCCAGCCAGCGGCCCACCGAGCCTGTCCACGCGAGCCAGCGGGCTTTCTTGCGGAGCGGGTACAGCCAGAGAAAGATGAAGATGGCGATCGCCATCAGCCCGGCGCTCTGCCCCACATATCCCGCCGGCTTGAGCCAGGGATGGAAGGGGCTGCGTACCCGCTCCGCCACCGGCTGGGTATAGTAGGGCAGCCCGACCACGCAGACCGCGACGAGCACTCCGACGAAGGTCAGTAGCAGGAGACGGGACGCCCGGATGGGACTCCGCGGCACCTCGCCACTCGGCCGGGACACCCGGGGACTCGAAACCGGGGAGGGTCTCGGTGGGGCGGCGCGCCGATGCGGAGCGGCGACGCTCGACTCGGATCTGACGCTCACTAGGCCTCTCCGGCGCTCGCCGGGTAGTGATCGTGATGATGGGCTGCGGTGGGCGGAGACCCGCAGCAGGCAAAGGCACGGGAAGTGCGACAGCAAGATACGTACGTAACTGTCCGGTGTTCCCGGACTCGTACAACTGACGCATCGGCAAGCTTTTGGCATGTGACCCGACCGCGTGGTCACGCCGACGCGTGCGGCAATTCGCGTCACCTGGCTCGTTTTACGACATGGACAACTCCTTCACGCTCATCGGCTTCATAGTTCTCGTCGGGTTGCTGGTGCTCTCCGCGGTGGTGCGCGCACGCCGGCGGGAGGCCGCGGCGCTGGCCGCGACCCGACGGGCGGGGATATCCCCGGCTGGCCCACGCGCCCAGCACCCCCATATCGACGTCTCCCACTGCATCGGCTGCGGGGCATGCGTCGACGTGTGCCCCGAGGACGTCCTGGCGGTCATCGCGGGAAAGGCCGCGATCATCAGCGCCCACAAGTGCATCGGTCACGGCCTGTGCGCCGAGGCGTGTCCGGTGGGAGCGATCGAGATCGTGATGGCCAACCCCAGCATCGCCGCCGACCTCCCCCGGCTGTCGCCCCAGCTCGAGACCAACGTGCCGGGGCTGTTCGTGGTCGGCGAGCTGGGCGGCCTGGCGTTGATCAAGAACGCCGTCAATCAGGGTCGTGACTGCATCGACACCATCGCGCAGCGACTGACCCGTGCCGACCGGGCCCCCGCCGGGGTACGGGACGTGTGCATCGTCGGCGCCGGGCCGGGCGGCATCAGCGCGTCGCTGCGCGCGGTCGAGCGCAAGCTCAGCTACGTGACGCTGGAGCAGGACGAGTTCGGCGGCACCGTCGCCAAGTACCCGCGGCAGAAGCTCGTGATGACCAGTCCCGTCGAGTTCCCCGTGTACGGCAAGTTCAAGAAGCTCCAGCTGTCGAAGGAGGATCTGCTCAAATTCTGGAACAAGATCCATAAGGAGGCGGGGCTCGCGGTGCGAACCGGAGAGAAGGTCGACACAGTCACCCGGGAGGATGACGGGCTCTTCACGATCGCCACGCCGCGCGGACGCTACCGGTCGCGCGCGGTGGTCCTGGCGATCGGACGGCGTGGCAGCCCTCGCAAGCTCGGCGTTCCGGGTGAGGAGCTCCCCAAGGTCATGTACAGCCTCCTCGAAGCGGAGGCGTATACCGGGGTCCGCATCCTCGTGGTGGGCGGCGGCGACAGCGCGGTGGAGACCGCGATGGGCCTCGCCCATCAGCGCGGCAACACGGTCACCCTTTCCTATCGGAAGAACGAATTCAGCCGCATCAAGGAGCGCAACGCGCAACGCCTGAAGGAATTCGTCAAGTCGGGGAAACTCACCGTCGTCTTCGACTCACAGCCTGTGGAAATCCACGAGCGGGTCGTGGTGCTCGAGGTCGCCGGCAAGCGGCGGGAGCTTCCCAACGACTACGTGTGGGTATTGGCCGGGACACTCCCGCCCAACGACTTCCTCCAGCGCATCGGCGTGCAGCTGGGACTGCAGGATCTCACGCACAGCGCGAGCGTGGAGGC
>DATDED010000419.1:0-8209 GCA_036523455.1 Gemmatimonadales bacterium | reverse complement strand
CCGCGAACGCGCCGCCCGTACCGCGGGCCCGCGCGCTCTCGAAGCGGCCGGGCGTCCCGAGGCCGTTGATGCCGAAGGGCGAATCCTGGCCCTGGAGGGACGACGCCGTGGCTCCGAGGAGCAGGGCCGCCAGCGCCGAGGCTGTCCGGTATGTCATGTTCACGGCGCTCCGAACTTCACGCGCGGCACGTACGTGATGCGGACGGACGGACGGAACGTCGACGAGCGTGAGGAGAAGAGCCGCAGCGCCGCGAGCGTGCTGGCCTCCCCGCCGTTCAGATGGATCGAGTCGAGTTTGAGCCGGGTGAGCGCCAGGAGGCTCAGGTAGAACGCGGGTACGGCGGTCGTGTCGCTCTGCCAGCCACGGAACAACGTGGTCATCTCGATGCGCACCGTATCGGTCGGGACTCCGGCGAAGGGCTTGGAGCTGGCGACGAACGTGTCGATCACCACGGGCGATTTTGCGCCAAGGTCCGCCTGCAGCCGTTTGACCCGGAGGAAGACCGAATCGGTCGTGGTCACCACGGCTCCGGCCGGCACGAGCTGCAGCGTCGCCCGGATGATCTGGGTCGAATCGCGTATGCCGCGTGGCAAGTTGACCCGCAGCAGCGAGCGGATTGAGGGCACGCCGCCGACCGTGAGGTTCGAGTCCAGGGACACCGGCGGTGCGTTGAACACGAACGAATCGAAGTTCGGCGGGGCAGGAAGGGAATCCACCACCTTGTGCTGCAGCGAATCCGGACGGATCAGCTTCCCCGCTGAATCGACGTGAAAGAACCACCAGGCGGAGGCTCCGATCCCGCTCTCTGCGGCTCCCAGCGCAACATCGGGAGGGCTATCACCGGTGGCGATCACCCCAAGGGCCAGCTTCCCGCTGTCGGCCTCGCGGTAGCCCGTCTCGCTGCTGCGGAACTTCAGCCGAAGGACGACGGAGTGGAGGAATGCGGAGTCCACCGCCAGCACGGTGTCCCCGGTGATCGTGTCGCGTCTTCCCGGCAGCGCCGCCAGGCTATCCACGTTGACGACGCGCAGCGGCGCGGCGGCGAATGCCGTCGCGAGGTCGGCGAACGTGGTTGAACTGTCGATCCCGACCGGGAGTTTGTAGAAGGCAAGGCGAAGATTGTGCACCGCGGCCGTGTCACGTCGTAATACGGTCACGTTGACCTTCACCGAGTCCACCACGATCGGCCCTGTGGTGGTGTCGGTGCCGGTGTCGATGAGGAATCTGGTCTGGATGGCGGTCGAGACCCAGATCGGTCGCGAGTCGACTCCCGGGAGACTCGACGCGACCAGCGCCGCCGCCTGATACGCCTGCACGTACCCCGCGAACGAGGAGTCCCGCTCGATCGCCGTCGAGAGCAGCGACTCGACGATCGCCAGCCCGCCGGCGGGACAAAAGTCGGGGCACTGCGCCGGCGAGGTGGGGTTCTCAAAGCAGGCGAGGGCCGCCAGCGCCCCGACTGCGAGCACCACGGCGCTGCGCTGCAGATGGCGCCCCCTCATGCGAGCGCCTCCCGCGTGAACGCTTCGGGCAAGAGCTCGCGCAACCGCCAGCGCCGCCGACTCGACGGACCCACCGTGATGATCTCCAGATCGAGCCCGAACTCGGCCAGCAGCTGGCGGCAGGCCCCGCACGGCGTGGCTGGCGGCTCGACCCCGCTGGCGACCGCGATCCGCACCAGGTGCCGCTTCCCCGCCGCCACCGCGGCGCCGAGGGCCATCCGCTCGGCGCAGATCGTGAGCCCGTACGATGCGTTCTCGACGTTGCACCCCACGTGGATCGTCCCGTCGTCGGCCTCGATCGCCGCGCCGACGTGGAAGTTGCTGTACGGTGCGTAGGCGTTCTCCATCACCGCCTGTGCCCGGCGCACCAGCTCGTCGCTCATGCCCGGACCTCCGACAGGAACGACCGCCCCGCAGCGAGCGGTGCGACGCCGAAGTACTCTCCCACCGTGGCGCCCAGGTCGGCGAAGGTCGCGCGCTCGCCCAGGCTCACGGGTCGGATGCGACCCCCCAGCACCAGCACCGGCACCGCTTCGCGCGAATGATCCGTGGACGGCGTGGTCGGGTCGTTGCCGTGGTCCGCGGTGAAGATGATCAGGTCGTCCTCCCGCATCCGCGTCTCGAGACGTGGCATCCAGGCATCCAGCTCCCGCAGTCCCTGATGAAACCCCGGGACGTCGTTGCGGTGCCCCCACGTCTGGTCGAACTCGATGACGTTCACGAAAATGAACCCCGTCTCCAGTGTGTCGAGCGCCCGCTCGATCAACCGGTAGGCGTCGCCGTTGGTGGGCGTGTGCTCGCTCGCGATGTTCCGCCCCGCGAACAGGTCGTCCACCTTGCCGATCCCGACGCGTGCCACGCCCGCTTCCGCCAGCCGGTCGAGCAGCGTCGTGCCCACCGGCTCGATCGAGAAATCCTTGCGCCGCGCCGTCCGCCGGTAGTCTCCCGGCGTCCCCTCGAACGGGCGGGCGATCACCCGGCTCACCGCGTGCTCCCCGATCAGCAGCTCGCGCGCGGTGGCGCACGCCCGGTACAACTCGGCCAGCGGCACTGTGGTCTCGTGCGCAGCCACCTGAAAGACCGAGTCCGCCGACGTATACACGATCCAATTCCCGCTGCGCTGGTGCTCGGCACCCAGCTCGTCGATGATCGCCGTGCCCGACGCCGCCTTGTTGCCGAGCCATCCCCGGCCGGTGCGGCGCGAGAACTCCTCCAACAGCTCGACCGGAAACCCGTCCGGATACGTCCGGAAGGCCCGCTCCAGCAGCACGCCGCAGATCTCCCAGTGGCCCGTCGTACTGTCCTTGCCGTGACTCCGCGGCAGCGCCACGCCGTGCGCGGCGCCAGGCGCCGTCGGCCGAGCCATGCCCCGCAGCGGCCGGCACAGTCCCAGCCCGAGCCGCTCCAGATTGGGGAGCCGAAGGCCTCCTACCGCTTGCGCCACGTTTCCGAGCGTGTCCGACCCGACGTCGCCATAGGCGTCCTGGTCCGGGGTGGCGCCGATGCCGAGCCCATCCAGCACGATGATCGCCGCCCGCTTCATTCGTACAGCCGGGGCAGCCGGCGTCCCAACGCGGTCGTCAGGCCGCGGGGTTGTACCCCACTCGCTTGCGAAACTTCGGTCAGGGTCAGTGACTGCCCATCGGCTTCGCCCAGCAGCGTGGCGATCTCGCCCACGCGCACCGGGAGATCGCCGGCGTCGACCATGATCAGGTCCATCGTCACCGTCCCCACGATCGGACGCCGCGTCCCGCCCAACAGCACCGTCCCCCGGCTCTCACTCCCCCCCAGGGCCGGCTGGACCCCATCGGCGTAGCCGATCCCCAGCGTGGCGATGGTCGTGTCACGCGGCGCCGTCCAGCGCGCATTGTAGCTCACGGTGTCGCCCCGGTGGACCCGGCGCACGCTCACGACGCGGGCGCGCATGCTCACCACCGCACGTCCCGCCGCGATGCCGCCACCCGGCGATCCCCCGTACAGGAACACCCCCGGTCGTACCAGATCGAAGGCTGCGGCGGGCTCGGTCAGCGCGGCCGCGCTGTTGGCCACGTGGCGCAGCCGCGGCGGTCGTGGCAGCGCCGCCAGCGCCGTGCGATACCGTTCGAGCTGGCGCCGCACCGAGCCGTCGGCGCACTCCGCCGAATGGAACTGGGTGAACGCACCCTCGAAACGCGGCGTGTCGATGAGCCGCGCCACCTGCGCCATGTCGTCCCACCGTACTCCGCCGCGCGCCATCCCGGTGTCGATCTCGAGATGAAACGGCGCGTCTCCCCCTCCGTCGAGCCACGCCGCGAGCGCCGCGGCCGAGTCGAACACCGGTGTGAGCCGCGCGGCACGGTACTCGGCGAAGAGCTCGGGCGTCGCGGCGAGCAGCACGAGCACGGGACGGGCGATGCCCGCCGCGCGCAGCTCGGCCCCCTCCTCCACCGTCGCGACGCCGTAGCCCCAGGGATCGACCGCTTCCAGCGCCCTGGAGACAGGAACGGCTCCGAGCCCGTACGCGTTGGCCTTCACGATCGGGAGGAGCCGCGTGCCCGCCGTGCGCGCCACCGTGCGGGCGTTGTCGACCACAGCCGCGAGGCTTACCTCGACCCACGCGCGGCTGCGCGGCGCACTCATTGACTCCATCAGAGGAGCGGGTATCATACCCCGCCCGGAGGCTAAATGCAAGGCGATTCAGCGCTTGGACGCGTGTTGGCGCTCGTGCGCGAGCTGCGGAAGCGCTCGCCGTGGAACGCCGCCCAGACCCCCTACACACTCCGCCCATACCTGGTCGAGGAAGTGCTGGAGCTCGATCATGCCATCGCGAGCGGCGATCCGCTGCAGCTGCGCGAGGAGCTGGGCGACATGCTGCTGCACCTGTCGTTCCAGCTGGTGCTCGCCGAAGAGCGCAGTCAGTTCGACGCCGAAACGGTGGTGCGCACGCTGGAGCAGAAGATGCGACGGCGCCACGCGTGGTTGCTCGGCGGCCAATCCCCCGCCGGCAGGGCCCAGCGTGATTCCTGGGAACGCAGCAAGCGGGCGGAGGCGGGAGCGAGTGGCCGCAGCGCGTTCGCCGGCGTGCCGCCGCACCTGCCGCCGTTGCTCATGGCGTTGCGCTTGCAGGAGCGGGCCGCGGGCGTGGGCTTCGATTGGCCCGATGAAAAAGGACCGCAGGCCAAGGTGCGCGAAGAGATGGCCGAGCTGGAGGAGGTGTCGCGGGAGGCTTCCGACCGGGAACGCATGGCCATTGAATTGGGCGACCTGTTCTTCGCGGCTGTGAACCTGTCGCGCAAACTCGGCGTCGATCCGAACCAGGCGCTGGACATCGCCAACCGGAAGTTCCGCTGGCGCTTCGAGGCCGTGGAACGCATCGCGCGGGAGCGGGGCGTTGAAGTGGGGGAGGCCACGCTGGACGAGCTGGACACGCTGTGGGAGGAAGTGAAAGAGGGAACCTGAGCCCTCCCTCAGGCGGTCTCGAACCGGCCGACGAGGGCCTCCCGCTCCGTGAGATCCTCGCAGAACCGATCCAGTGCTTCGTATTCCAACTGCCACCGGCTCCGGAACGCATCGAACGCCGCGCTGGAGCTCCAGCGGTCGATCGTCAGGTACCCGCCGCCCGCCGTGTGACGCAGCAGCTCGCTGCCGTGGTAGTCGGGACTACGCGCGAACAGCCGGGACCAGTCCCCATCGGACTTGTAGATGCGTTCGAACTCCGGCTCGCGCCCGGGCCGCGCCGTGAATGCCCAGATGATCACGAACACGGCGACGCGCTCATGGCCACAGCTTGTAGAGCGTGCGGGGAAACGCGATCGCCTCGCGGATGTGCGGGATGCCGCAGATCCAGGCGACGGTGCGCTCCACACCCAGGCCGAACCCGGCGTGGACGAACGTGCCGTACTTGCGGAGATCGAGGTACCAGCCGTAGGCCTCCAGCGGCAGTCCTTCCTCCTGGATGCGGCGGGCCAGCCGGTCGTAGTCGTCCTCGCGCTGGCTGCCGCCGATGATCTCGCCGTACCCTTCCGGGGCCAGCATGTCGTTGTTCAGCACGGTCCGCGGGTCGGCCGGGTTTTCCTTCATATAGAAAGCCTTGACCGCCCTGGGGTAGTTGAAGACCATGACGGGGCGGTCGTATTGTTTGGCCAGGAGGGTCTCTTCGTCGCCGCCCAGATCTCGCCCCCACTCCATGGTGGCCCCCAGGCCCCTGAGCTTTTCCACAGCGTCGGTGTAGGAAATGCGGTGAAACGGGGGCGTACAGCGCTCCAGGGGAGCGGTGTCGCGCTCCAGCTCGGCGAGCTCCGGGCGACGGCGCTCGAGGCAGCGGCCGACGATGTAGGACACGAACTGCTCCTGCAGGCGCATATTATCGTCGGAGTCGTTCCAGGCCACCTCCGGCTCTACCATCCAGAACTCGGTCAGGTGACGGCGGGTCTTGGACTTCTCAGCGCGGAAGGTGGGGCCGAAGCAATACACTTTGCCGAGGGCGGCCGCGGCAGCCTCGACGTAGAGCTGGCCGGTTTGCGCCAGAAACGCCTTGCCCAAGTCGAAGTACTCGGTGGCGAATAGCGTGCCGGCGTGCTCGCCGATCGATCCCGTGAGGATCGGCGTGTCCACCAGCACGAAGCCCCGCTCGTAAAAGAAGTCGCGGATCGCCTGGATCACCTCGTGGCGCACCCGCGCGATCGCGACCTGCCGGCGGCTGCGCAGCCAGAGGTGGCGATGCTCGAACAGGTAGGCCGTGCCGTGCTCTTTGGGCGTGATCGGGAAGTCCGTGCTGGGCCCCAGGATTTGCAGATCGGTGGCGCTCAGCTCCACCCCACCGGGGGCGCGCGGATCGGCGCGGACCGAGCCCGTGACCTGGACCGACGTTTCCTGGGTCAGCCGGCCGAAGGTTTCCCAGGCCGCTTCGGAGACGTCCTTCTTGGAGAGGACCGCTTGCAGGTAGCCCGTGCCGTCCCGCAGCGTGACGAACGCGATCTTCCCCGAGGAGCGCGTCGTCATCACCCATCCGCACACGGTCACGGTCTGGCCGGCGAGCGCGCCGAGTGCTTCGATACGGTGGGTTTCCGGCATAGGCGCGCCATACTAGTGGCGGCCCTGTGGGCTGTCAACGCGATCGCCTGCGTGCCGGTCGCGCGCTTCGGTCCGGACTCCGATGCACGCGGCTGGCCTGTGTATCTGGGCTCCGCCCGCCACGACGTCTCGGTGGCCGAGACCCTTGCGGCCGATCCCCAGCCGCAATGGCGGACGAGCGCCGGCAAGTCGGTGCGTGGCGCCGTCGCGATCGGCACATCCGTCGTCGCCGTCGGCACGTCGGACCGCGCCGTCGTGCTGCTCGACCGCGCATCGGGACAGCGGCTGTGGCGGCGCAGCGTGCGGGGCACGGTCGCGGGCGGTCCGCTGATCGCGGGCACGCGGGTGTTCGTCGCCACCCAGGCCGTGCCGGACGGGCGGGTCTACGCGCTCGACCTGCGGACCGGCAAGGCCCTGTGGACGGTGCGGACGGCAGGCGTTACGGCGCCGCTCGCGCTTTCCGATTCCCTGGTCTTCGCCATCACCGATGCGGGCGATGTCCTGGCCCTTGCCGCTGCGAGCGGCAGCCAGCGCTGGAAGCGGCCGCTCGGCCGGGCCGCGCGCGCTACACCGGTGCCGACAGCGGACGGCATCGTCGTCGCCACGATCGGCGACTCTCTGTTCCTGCTCGACGCGACCACCGGCGCCGTCCGTGCCCAAATCGCCACGCCCGGCACGATCCTTTCCGCCCCAGCTTGGGACGGCCGGCGGCTGGTGTTCGCGACTACCGCCGGCCACCTGCTCGCCGTATCGCTTCCCACGCTGGCCGTGTCGTGGGACCGATCGGTGGAGGACGCCGTGTACGGTGCCGTGGCGCTGCAAGCCGACACCGCGGTCGCCCTGACCGGCGGCGGCACCCTCTGGTACGTGCCGCTCGATGCTCCGGAAGCCGCGCGCCGGGTGGCGCTGGCGGTGCCCTCCACCGCCGGCCCGACTCCGGTCGCGGGTGGCGTGCTCGTGGCCGGTCTCTCGGGCGAGGTGCTGCTCGTCAACGGCGCGAACGGCGCCGTGCGCTGGCGGTTGCAGCGCCGCGCGCCGATCGAGGAGCCGCCGCTGCTGTACCACGGCCAGCTGTTTCTCGTCTCGGGGGGCGGAACGGTGGAGGCACTGCGGTGAGGGCTCGCGCCCTGATCTGTGCGGCGCTCGTGAGCGCAGCGGCGGGTGCGCCGTGCCTCGTCGCGCAGGATTCGCTCGCTCCCGCGCCGCGCACGTCGCATAACTGGGCGCGGCCCGTCGTTCACTATGGCAAGTGGCTCAGCGCCGCATCAGCGGTCGGATTCACCCTGCTCGCGGCGCACGAGCACGACACGGCCAACCGCAGCTGGCAGCAGCTGCTGGACCTGTGCCGCCGGGACAACACGGCCTGTCAGGTGGGCGCCGACGGGCGTTACGCGACATACCAGGCCGAGCTGCTCTATCAGCAGACCCTGTACTACGACCGGCGTGCCCGGCACCGCATGATCGTCGGGCAAATCTCGGTGCTCACCTCGGCCGCGCTGTTCATCCTGGACCTGCGACACGGGAGTGGCGGTCCACCGAATATTCCCTTCCATGGCCTGCGACTGTCGGCTGAGCCCGTCGGAGACGGGGCGAGAATGGAAGTGCAGATACCCTTCTGAAGGCGCTATCGGCTATCAGCTATCAGCTGTCAGCT
>DATDED010000418.1:0-3249 GCA_036523455.1 Gemmatimonadales bacterium | reverse complement strand
GCATCCGTCTCCCGGGCGACGTCGTCGAGCACCGCCGGCGGCCATCCCTCGCGCACGACGAGCCCGCGCAGGGTCTCGGCGGGTACGCGATCCGCCAGGGCCGTGGTGACTTGTGTCCGCGCGGCGGCCAGGGCCGTGTCGCGGAACGCGCCGGCCTGCTGCGGGACCTGGGCGGCGGCGAGCAGGCTCCAGTTGTCACGCGCCGCGTGCACCAGACGGCATTCCGTCCCCGCGGCTGCGGCGATCTGCGACCCCACCTGGGCCGCTGCGGCGGCGGCCGGCGAGGCATCCACCCCCACGACGATCGGCTTCCAGGACATAGGCCCCCCAGTTTGCTTTCAAGCGCAAGTTGCCCCAGCCTTCATGAAGCTACGGTGAGGTCCTGCAGAAGGAGGCTTTGGAGTGCAGACACCTGAGGCGCCTCCGGCGCTTATCTCCGAGCGCCGCATCGCCGAGCGCGTCGCCGAGCTGGCGCGCCAGATCTCCGCCGATTACGCGGACGTCGACGAACTGCTCCTGGTCGGCGTGCTGCGCGGAGCGTTCATCTTTCTCGCCGACCTGGCCCGCCGGCTCGACGTCCCCTGCAGCATCGACTTCATGGCCCTGTCGCACTACGAGCACGGTTCGACGCCGAGCGCCGGCGTGCGGCTGATCATGGACCTGCGGGTCCCGATCGCCGGACGGCACGTGCTGCTGGTGGAGGACATCGTCGATTCGGGGGAGACGCTCGCCTATCTGCGGCGCATGCTGGAGGCCCGGCGTCCCGCCTCGCTGAAGATCTGCGCGCTGACGCGCAAGCCGGACCGCCTCACGTCGGAGGTCCGGCTCGATTACGTGGGCTTCGACATCCCGGACGCGTGGGTCGTGGGCTACGGCCTGGATTACGACAACCGGTTCCGGGCGCTCCCCTACATCGGCTTGCTCAAGCCGGCCGGGAAGCCCTAGCGCCTAGCGCAGCTCTTCCGCGGCGACTTCCGCCGCGGCTCCCGCGATCACCACCGCCTTGCCGGCGGTCTCGAGCACGCCACCGGTCCCCTGGAGCACGCGCGCCACCTGGCGGCGCGTCTCGCGGGAGCGAGCCTGCTTGCCGACCCGTTTCAGCACCTTGCGCGTGCGCTTGGCGATCTTGCCGGCTACCTTCTTCGTCGTACGAGCAGCCCGCGCGGCCGTCCGTTTCATCCGCTGTATACGCGACTTCATCATGCCCTCCCCGACGACGCGAGGTGCGCTACCTCGGCCGTCTGCAAGTAGCGGCGGAACCACTCGGCCGCATGACCCGCCACCGCTTCGAGCGTGCCGGGCTCCTCGAACAGATGGGTGGCGTGCGGGACCACGATCATCTCCTTCACGCCGCCCAGCTCGCGCAGGGCTAGCGCGTTCAGCTCGATCACGCCCGTATCGGCGCCGCCTACGATCAGCAGCGTGGGGGCGAAAACCTGGCGCAACGCCGTGCCCGCGAGATCGGGTCGCCCGCCGCGAGATACCACCGCGTGGATGCGCGGATCGCCGGCCGCCGCCACGAGCGCTGCCGCCGCGCCGGTGCTGGCCCCGAAATAGCCGGGTGACAGGTCGCGGGTGGCCGGATACTCCGTCACCCACGCCGTCGCCTGGCGCAGCCGCTCGGCGAGCAACGGGATGTCGAACACCGCCGCTCGCGATTCCGCTTCCGTCTCGGTGAGCAGATCGAACAGCAGCCAGCCGACGTTCGCCGCAAAGAGCCGGTCCGCCACGAACTGGTTGCGGGGCGACAGCCGTGAGCTGCCGCTGCCGTGGGCGAACAGCACGATACCGGCGGGATGCGGCGGCAGGGCGAGTGTTCCCGGCAGCCGGCGATCCCGGCCGATGGGGACGTGGACCGGCTCGGCGATGTGGTCGGCGAGCGGACCCGTGAATGGTGTCGTCATGGCTCCAGCTCCAGTTTGAGCGCGAGGAAGTCCAGCAGATCGCGCGCCGAGAGGATGCCGGCCAGCCGCCCGTCGTCCACGACCAGCAGGCGGGAGCGGCCGGTCTGCCGCATGCGTCCCAGCGCCTGCATGGCGGCGGTGTCGGGCGTCACGGTCACGGTCTCGGCCAGCGGGACGGTCACGGCGCCAACCTTGCGCGACGGCCAATCTGCGCGCGGCACGCTGCGCAGCTGTTCGGTCGAGATCATCCCGAGCAGTCGGCCGTTGTCCTGGACGGGAAAGAGCTTGTGGTGGTAGCGATACACGTAGGAATCCAGGAACTCGGCGAGCGTGAGATCCGGGCGTACGGTGACCGGCCCGGCGGTCATGAACCGGCGCACCGGCTCGTTCTCGAGCGCACCACGTACCACCACCTGCTGGTAGGACGCGTCGGCGGCTTGCCGCAGGAACATGCCGATGAGGAAGAACCACACGCCGCCGAGCAGGTCCCCCGTGAGCACGCGGAGACCGCCCAGCACCATCAGCACGACGCTGAACGCGATCCCGACGCGCGACGCCGTATGGGTGGCCCGCACCACGTCCCCGTGGCGGCGCCAGAGCAGCGCCCGCAGCACCCGGCCGCCGTCCAACGGGAACGCGGGAACGAGGTTGAACGCCGCGAGCAGCAGGTTGATCAATCCGAGGTAGGCGAGCACCGTCACCACCGCCGCGGGCCATCCGCTCCCCAGGGTCGACGCGGCGAGCGCCGCGACGCCGATGGCGATACTCGTGAGCGGCCCGGCGATCGCCATGTTCAGCTCGGCTTTCGGGCTGGGCGGCTCCGCACCCATCTCCGCCACACCGCCGAAGACGAAGAGCGTGATCCCCTCGATGGGAATGTCATGGCGGCGCGCGATCAACGCGTGGGACAGCTCGTGCACGACGATGGAGGCGAACAGTCCCAGCGCGCCGGCGATGCCCATCACCCAGTAGGTCGTGCGCGGCAGACCGGGACGCCACACCGGGAAGAGCTGCGCGGCGAGCGACCAGGTCACCAAGACCGCGATCGCGAACCAGCTCGCGTCGAGCCGAATGGGGATGCCACGAAAACTGAACAGACGCAGGCGGGGGAACGCCATATGCCCTCCCGAGCCCAGCCTACCCGGGCCCGGCTGAGATTCGCGTGAAGCGAGCGTTAGATCTTGATAGAACAGCCCCAGGTCGCCGGCGGGTCCGCTAATTTGCTGGCAGATGATCTTCGCATGGCGATTGCTCGGACTGCCGTGCGCCGTGGTGCAGGTGCTGGCAGGCGATCCGCGGACGCAGGATTCGAGCGTGGCGCGTGTGGACCTCGCACGTTGGCTCG
>DATDED010000417.1:0-2962 GCA_036523455.1 Gemmatimonadales bacterium | reverse complement strand
GCTCGAGCTCGATCGTCTCGCCCGCCCAGCGCGCGAACACGATGGAGCGGCCGTCGGGGGACCAATCGGGCTGGAAGTCGTAGCCGGGACCGTCGGTGAGCTGGGTGGCGACGGAGTCCCCCACGCGCTGCCGCCACAGACTCCCCTGCATCGAATAGACGAGCTCCCTGCCGTCCGGGGACCAGGTCGCCGCAGACGGCCCGCTGGTGACCTGCGGGACGTACATCTCGAGCCAGTAGTAGGTGTGGGGGAGGCGAACCTGGCGCAGCGCCGTGTCGCGCTGGGCGGCGAGGGGGGCGCCCGCCATGACGACGCCGCATCCCCACAACCAGGCGAGCCGGCGCCGCCTCACTTCGCGAGCCGGTTGTACCGCTGCAGCACCGCCCGCAGCCGGTCGTGCGGCAACGCGTAGACCCGGACATCGTTGGCGCCGGTCATCGTTTCCGCGGCGACCATGGCGTTCACGATCGATTCCTCCGTGGCCTGCACCGTGGCCTCGAACACGGTGGTGATCTCCTCGTTCGGAATGAAGGTCACCGTCGGATGGCCCGAGGTTTGCGCGGCGTTGGGGTTCGCCGAGGAGAACGCCACGTAGATGTCGCCCGAGCTGTTGGAACCGAGTCCCCCCATCTTCCCGATGCCGAGGGTGACATGCCGTGCGACGCGCTGCAGCTGGTGCGGCAGCAGCGGGACGTCCGTCGCCACCACCACGATGATGGAGCCGACGTCACGGTCGTCCGCAGGCGACAATGCCGCCCCCGGCCCGGCCGAGCCGGGCGCAGGGCACGGCGGGCGGTGCTCGCCCGCAGGCACCGGTTCCGCGTTCGCCGTGCACGGCGTCAAATCGGGGATCTCCGTCCCCACCGGTACGCCGGCGATCCGCAATAGTCGCCGGATGCCGTAATTGCACTGAACGAGCACGCCGAGCGTGTAGTTCTTGTCTTCGATGGTGAACCGGCGACTCGACGTGCCGATGCCGCCCTTGAATTGATGGCAGATCATGCCGGTGCCGCCGCCCACATTCCCTTCGACGACCGGTCCGGTCCGGGCGCTGTCGAGCGCCCGAAAGGCGTCCTGCTTCGTGACGTGGAAACCGTTGATGTCGTTCAAGGCACCGTCCCACGTCTCGGCGACGACCGGCAGCGACCAGTCGAAATCGAATCCCTTGTGCACCAGCCACTCGATCACCGCGTCGCGGACCACGCCGACGGAGTGGGTGTTGGTGATCATCACGGGGCCGGCGAGGAACCCCGACTCCTCGAGCCAGGTCGTGCCAGTCATTTCGCCGTTGCCGTTCAGGGTGAACCAGCCGGCCATGACGGGATCGCCGTTGGCGGCACCGCGCGGGAAGATCGCGGTCACCCCGGTGCGCACCGGCCCCTGCCCAACCATCAGTTTCCCGCTCCCCGACACGAGCGTCACCTGGCCCACCGTCACGCCGGCGACGTCCGTGATCGCGTTCAGCGGTCCCGGGGTGCCGTCGAACGGCACCCCGAGGTCACGAGCGCGGGGTTTGGGGGGGACGACGGGCAGGGCGGCGGGCTGTTGCGCGGCGAGCGCGACGGCGAGGAGCAAGATCATGCGTCATCCCTTGAGAAAGAGTCGCTGCGGGTCGAGCACCTCGCGCAGCAGACGCAGCTCGTTCGCGCCGGGCGGGGCAACGCCGAGCAGCGTAGTTCGCGCCACGAGCGGCCAGCCGACGCCCGCACGCACCTCATCGGGTGTCACGCCGGGGTAAACCGCCGTGAGCATCAGCTCCCCGCTGTGGGGGTCGGCCTCGAGCACGGCCTTGTCGGTGATCACCTTTACAGGCCCTGCGCCGGGAAGACCGAGCTCCTCTCGCGACCGGCCATGGCAGCGATGGCCGGGGCTCGTGAGAAAGTCCACCTGCTCCGGGAACGCGCGTGGATCGAGTTTCGCCATGACGAGCGTGCGCCGCGCGTGGGCGGCGATCTCCGTGGCGCCGCCCGAGCCCGGGAGCCGCACTTTCGGGTGCGCGTAGTCGCCGATGACCGTGGTGTTGATGTTGCCCCAGCGGTCCACCTGCGCGCCGCCCAGGAATCCCACCTCGATGCGGCCGTTCTGCAGGAAGCACTGGAACACGTCCGCCATGCCGCACACCATGAGCGAGCCGGTGACGAGCGCCGGATCGCCGATCGACACGGGCAGACGTTCCGGTACCGCGCCCACCGCGCCCGACTCGTAGATCAGCACCAGGTTGGGCGCGTGGGTGGCGCGGGCGAGGTTGCAGGCGAGGTTGGGGAGTCCGATGCCGACGAAGACGACCTCGCCGTCGCGCAGCTCGCGGGCGGCGACCGCGGCCATCATCTCGTCGGCCGTGTAGGTCCGTTCAGAAGCCGTAGTTCACTCCCGCGCACACCTGGTCGCGCGCGCGCAGCCGCCCGGTGAGCCCCGGGTGCCGGGCGAGATACGCCGCGCGGTCGGGGAGGCCGTACACGAACTCCTCGAGGTAGGCCTGAAGCCTCGCCGGGTCGCGCGAGATCCCTTCCCAGCGCACGTAGAAGTCGTTGTCGCGGTCGTAGAAGCCCTGCGCGTAGGACGGATGCGCGCCCCACGGCTCCACCACGACGGCCGAGACCGCCAAACCCGGAATCAGGGTGCGGTTGGGGTCGGCGCGGATCACCGCGGTGTCCACCAGCTCCTCCACTACCACGATGACACGACTCGAGGCGAACGCCGCTTCCTTTTGTACGCCGACCAGTCCCAGATCTGGGTGTTGCCCGCGGCGTCGGCGCGCTGGGCGTGGACGATGGTGACGTCGGGGTTCAGCGCCGGCACGGTCGCGAGCGTCTCTCCCGTGTAGGGGCAGGTGACAGAACGGATCGCCGGGTTCACGCGGGGCAGATCGGTGCCGGCATAGTCGCGCAGCGTCCAGAAGGGCAGCCGGGCCGCTCCGGCCTGGAAGCGGGCCACCATGCCGAAATGGGAGTATTCCTCGAGC
>DATDED010000416.1:0-7977 GCA_036523455.1 Gemmatimonadales bacterium | reverse complement strand
TATCTTGTAGCCATGCCGCGACCGTTCGACCTCCCCCCCCAATACGTCCCCGGCACCGTCGAGGCGGGCCTGTACCGCACCTGGATGGAGCGCGGTGCCTTCGCCCCCGTTCCCGGCCCGGGGCGCGAGCCCTACGTCATCGTCATCCCGCCGCCCAACGTGACCGGGGTCCTGCACATGGGCCACGGCCTGAACAACACGATTCAGGACGTGCTCATCCGCTTCGAGCGGGCCCGCGGGCGGGAGGCACTGTGGCTCCCCGGGACGGACCACGCCGGCATCGCCACACAGAACGTGGTGGAGCGCCTCATCGCCAAAGAGGGCAAGACCCGGTTCGATGTGGGACGCGAGGCGTTCGTCGCCCGTGTGTGGGAGTTCGTGCGCGCCACCGGCAGCACGATTCTCGAGCAGCTCAAGCAGATCGGCGCATCGTGCGATTGGAGCCGCACCCGCTTCACGCTCGATCCCGCCTACACGCGCGCCGTACGCGAAGTGTTCGTGCACCTCTGGGAGCGGGGGCTGATCTACCGCGGTCACCGGGTCATCCACTGGTGCCCGCGCTGCCTCACCGCCCTCTCCGACGAGGAGGCCGAGTTCCGCGACGCGAGCGGCACCCTTTACTACATCCGCTATCCGCTGGTCGAGGGCACGGGCGAGATCACCGTCGCCACGACGCGCCCCGAAACGCTGCTGGGCGACACGGCCGTGGTCGTGCATCCCGACGATCCCCGTGGCGCCCCGTTCATCGGCAAGCGGGTGCGGCTCCCGATCACGGGCATCGAGATCCCGGTGCTCGCCGACGAGGCGGTGGACAAGGAGTTCGGCACCGGCTTCGTCAAGGTGACCCCGGCGCACGATGCCAACGACTTCGAGATCGGGCTGCGCCACGGGCTCGCCATGCCGCTCGTCATCCGCGAGAACGGGACCATGGGCGACGACGGCGGCGATCGCAAGGGCGACACGGAGCCCCGCGTGCCCGCCGACCTCGCGGGACTCGACCGCTTCGAGGCCCGCAAGACCATCGTGCGGCGGCTCGAGGCCCTGGGCCTGCTCGTCAAGACCGAGCCGCACCAGCACGCCGTGCGGCGCTGCTACCGCTGCGACTCGGTCGTCGAGCCGCGGCTGTCCGATCAGTGGTTCGTGCGGATGCAGCCGCTCGCCGAGCCCGTGCTCGCGGCCTACCGCCGGGGCGAATTCCACATCGTGCCGGAGCGCTGGCACGCGACGTTCCTGAACTGGATGGAGAACATCCGCGACTGGAACATCTCGCGGCAGCTGTGGTGGGGCCATCGCATCCCCGTGTTCACCTGCACCCGCTGCCGGCACCAGTGGGCCGACCGGGAGGATCCGGCCGTGTGCCCCGAGTGCGGCGGCCCGGTGGAGCAGGACCCGGACGTGCTCGACACCTGGTTCTCCTCGTGGCTGTGGCCGTTCGCCACGTTCGGCTGGCCCGAAGAGACGCCCGACCTGCGCCGCTACTATCCGGGCCACACGCTCGTCACGGCGCCGGAGATCCTGTTCTTCTGGGTCGCGCGCATGCTGATGGCCGGCTACCACTTCCTCGGGAAGAAGCCCTTCAGCACCATCTACCTCACCGGCACGGTGCGCGACACCAAGCACCGCCGCATGTCGAAGTCGCTCGGCAACGGGATCGATCCGCTGGACGTGGTGAAGCTGTTCGGCGCGGACGCGCTGCGCTGGACGCTGATCGCCGGCGGCTCGCTCGGCGCCGACGTGATCCTCGACCCGGCCGACCTCGAGACGACGTTCGCGCCGGGCCGCAACTTCGCCAACAAGCTCTGGAACATCGCCCGCTTCATCCTGGCCCAGCTGCCCGCCGAGGTGCCGCGGCTCGACGACCAGGATCCGCGGGCGCTCACGCTCGCGGACCGCTGGATCCTGTCGCGGGCGCAACGGGCCGTCGCCGAGACGACCGCGGCCCTCGAGCAGTTCCGCCTCGACGAGGCGGCCCGGCGCTGCTTCGAGTTCGCCTGGGGCGAGCTGGCCGACTGGTACGTGGAAACGGTGAAGCCCCGCCTGGGCGCCGATGACGCGAGCGCGCGGACCGCTCAGGCCGTGCTGGCGCACTGCTGGGACACGGCGCTGCGGCTGCTGCATCCCGTCGTGCCGTTCATCACCGAGGAGCTGTGGCAGAAGCTCCCGGGACGCCGCCCGGGCGAGCTCCTCATCCTGGCGCCCTGGCCGGCGGCCGACGCGGCCTGGGCCAATCCCGACGCCGATGCGCAGTTCGGCGCCGTGCAGCAGGCGATCACGGCGATCCGCAACATCCGGGCGGAATACCGCGTGCCGCCCAAGGCGCGCCTCGCGGCCGCCATCCGGCCGGCCGGGCGGTCGGCGCGGGCGACCCTCGAGGCCGAGCACGATACGATCCTGCGCCTCGCCCAGCTCGAGTCGCTGGCCACCGACGGCGAAGCACTCGAGGGCGCGCACGCCGTGCTCACCGACGGCAGCGAGGTCGTGGTCGCGCTGGCGGGCGCGATCGACGTCAGGCAGGAATGCCGGCGGCTCTCCGAGGAGCTGCAGCGTCTCGACCGGCAGCTCGACGGACTCGCCGCGAAGCTCGCCAACGAGAGCTTCGTGGCGCGCGCGCCCGCCGGGGTCGTGGCCCGGGAGCGGGAGAAGCAGGAGGCGTGGCGCACCCAGCGCGACGTGCTGGCCGCGAAACTGGGCGCCCTGGGATGCTCCTGAAGCGACGCGGCGCCGCCGTCCCCCTCGCGCTTGCCCTGGCGGCGGCCTGCGCCAACACGGGCGAACCGCCCGGCGGGCCGCCCGACGAAAAGCCGCCGGTCATCATCGGCGTGTATCCGGAGTCGGGGGCGGTCGTGCCCAATCCGCGCGGCGCCGCGGTGATCCAGTTCGACGGCGTCATCGACGAGCAGAGCGGCGGCGGTGGGATGGCCGCCACGACGGGTCTCGCGTCGCGCATTCTGCTCTCGCCCACCGCGGGGCCCGTCGAGGTGTCCTGGCACCGCACTTCGATCCACATCAGACCCAAAGAAGGTTGGAAGCCGGGGCGCGTCTATCAGCTCCAGGTACTTCCCGGAATCGCGGACCTGCGCCGCAACACCCTGAAGGAACGCCGCACGATCGTCTTCAGTACGGGGCCGGCGATTCCCCACGCCAGCTTGAGCGGCGCGGCCGTGGCGTGGGTGGAGCAGCGGGCGCTCGTGGGTGGCCTGATCCGCGCGCTCCCGCTCCCCGACACGATCGCCTATCTGGCCCTCGTCGATTCGAGCGGAAGCTTCCACTTCGACAACCTGCCCCCCGGCCGGTACGCCGTGTTCGCGATCGCCGATCAGAACGGCAACCGCGTGCGCGACCGCCGCGAGGCGTACGACTCCGCGCTGGTCACCCTCGACTCGAGCGCCGCGGTGATGCTGTTTACGTTCCTGCACGACACCGCCGGCCCGCGGCTGCGCCAGGTGGATCCGGTGGATTCGGTCACCGCCCGCATCACGTTCACGCAACCAGTCGACCCCGCGCAGCGCCCCGAGTCCCTCGGCGTGCGAGTCCTGGCGTTGCCCGATTCCACCCCGGTCCGCGTGCGTGGGCTCCTCCGCCAGGAGGACTACGACTCCCTCGCGGCACGGGAACGCGCCGCCCAGGACACCACGAAACGCACGCCGACCCAGCGCGAAGCCAACCCCGCTCGCGAAGTGGATACGGTCGCCGCCCCCCCGCCTCCCCCCCGGGTGGCGGGCGGCGGCGCCCCTCCCCCGGCCCAGGATACGTCGGCGCTGCGCGCCCTGCTGCGACAGCGTCCCGTCCCCCAGGACAGACTCATGCTGCGGTTCGAGGCGCCGCTCGCTGCGGGGAGCCGGTACTACGTGGAAGTGCTCCGGGTCCGGAACCTGAACGGCGCCGCCGGCGGCGGACACGCCGTGCTCGTCGTGCCGAAGTCCCAGCCCGCGCCGCAGGACACCACGCGCGCCCGGCGCGACTCGACCCGACCGTGAGCGATCCCCGGCGCCGGTTGCCTTCGGTCGACGCGCTCCTCGCCGACCCCGCCATCGCGGCGCTGGGGGCCGGCCACCCGCGTCCGCTGGTGGTGCGCGCGGTGCGCGCCGCGGTCGAGGGCGCGCGCGCCGACGCCGGAACGCCCCCCGCGGTGGGATGGCCGGCGGAGGTGGGCGCGCAACTCGCGCGCCTGGGAGCGCCATCGCTCGTGCCGGTGATCAACGCCACGGGCGTCGTGCTGCACACCAACCTCGGCCGGGCGCTGCTCGCGCCCGCCGCGGTGACGGCGATGACGGCCGTCGCCCGCTCCTACGCCAGCCTCGAGTACGACCTGGGCCGCGGTGCGCGCGGCTCGCGCCACGCCATCTGCCGCGACCTGCTGATCGAGCTGACCGGCGCCGAGGACGCCGTGGTGGTGAACAACGCGGCATCGGGACTGCTGCTCGCGCTCTCCGCGCTGGCGCGCGACGGCGAGGCGATCGTGTCGCGCGGCGAGCTGGTGGAGATCGGGGGCGCGTTCCGGGTGCCCGACATCATGGCGCGTTCGGGCGCGCGGCTCGTGGAGGTCGGCACGACCAACCGCACACACCTCGACGACTACGTGAAGGCGATCACCCCGGCGACCCGCGCCGTGCTCAAGGTCCACCGCTCGAACTTCCGGCTCACCGGCTTCACCGCCGAGGTGGCCGCAGCGGACCTGGCGCAGCTGGCGCGCGCGTCGGGCGCGGCGAGCCTGTACGATCTCGGCAGTGGCCTGCTGCTCGATCTCTCGCGCTGGGACCTCACGGGAGAGCCGACGCTGCGCGAGGCGGTGGCGAGCGGCGTGGACGTCGTGGTGGTGAGCGGCGACAAGCTGCTCGGCGGACCGCAGGCGGGGATCGTGGTCGGCAAGCAGGCGGCGATCGAGGCGTGCAAGCGCGATCCGCTGGCGCGGGCGGTGCGCGCCGACAAGTTCACCCTCGCCGCGCTGGAGGCGACGCTCGCGTTGTACCGGGACCCGGAGACCGCCCGGCGTGAGATACCGACGCTCAGGATGCTGACAACCGATGACGTCGAGCTGAGACGTCAAGCAGAAACGTTGAACAAAGGCGTGAAGGGCGGCGAGATCGTCGAGGGTTACTCGGAGGTCGGCGGCGGTTCGTTCCCCGAAACGAAACTCAAGACATGGCTGGTGCGGCTGACGGCTGACACGCTGACGGCTGACAGCCTGGTGGAGCGGCTGCGGGGCGGAGATCCCCCCATCATCGCCCGCATCGAGAACGGCCACGTGGTGCTCGACCCGCGGACCATTCTCCCCGACCAGATCGCAACGGTCGCGCAGGGCGTGGCGGACGCGCTCGGTGGCTGAGGCGGCCCGCCGGGCGGTGTTCCTCGATCGGGACGGGACGATCGTGGACGATCCGGGCTTTCTGAAGGACCCCGCCGCGGTGCGCCTGCTCCCCGGAGCCGCCCGCGCCATCTGCCGGCTCAACGAGGGCGGCTGGCTCACGGTGGTCGTGAGCAATCAGTCGGGCATCGCCCGCGGGCTCTACACCGAGGCGGACTACCGCGCCGTGGAGCGCCGCATGGCCGACCTGCTCGCCGTGGAAGGGGTGCGGCTCGACGCTTCCTTCTTCTGTCCCCACCACCCCGAGTTCACCGGGCCCTGCCTGTGCCGCAAGCCGGGTACGAAGCTGTTCGAGGAAGCCGCGGCCCATCTGGGGATCGACCTCACCCGGTCCTGGTTTGTGGGTGACCGGCCGAGCGATGTCGCGCCGGCCCGCCGGCTGGGCGGGAAGGGGTTGCTCGTGCTCACGGGACAGGGCGCGCGCCACCGCGCGCAGGCCGAAGCACTCGGCGTCGAGGTGGTCCCGGATCTCGAGGGCGCTGTGATCAGGATCATGAAGGCGCGGGCTGCAAGCTGAAGCCGCAGATTGTGTCCGCGAGGCGCGTTCACCAGATTTGCTGATCGGCAACACCACCGTCCGTCGCCCCAGGAGCCGCCCGTGCGCATCCGTACCCCGCTGACCCTGGCGACCCTCGCGGCCGCCGCCACCCCACTGTTCGCCCAGCAACCGGGCGCCGCCCCGATGAGCCTCGAGACGATCCGCAAGGCCGTCGTGACCGTACACGCGCTCGACGCGGACGGTCAGTCCGTGGCCAGCGGCACCGGCTTCTTCGTGGCGCCCGAAGGCATGGTGGTCACCGCCGCCCACGTACTCTCGGACGCCGCCGGATGCTCGATCGAGCTGTCGGACGGGGAGACACTGCGCTGCACGGTGGCCGCCTCGGACACCTCGAAGGACGTGATGATGCTGCAGGTCGGCGGCACGCCGCCGGCGATGCTCCGCTGGGGCTCGAGCGCCGCGGCGAAGGACGGGGATGAGATCAGCGTCGTCTCCAATCCCCTGGGGCAGCTTCCCGGCACGCTTACCAAGGGAATCGTCTCGGCGTCGCGGGTGGTGAGCGGCAACAAGCTGCTGCAGATCTCGGCGGCGATCTCGCACGGCTCGAGCGGCGCGCCGCTGCTCAACGCCCAGAGCCAGGTGATCGGCGTGATCCGCAGCACGATCGAGCGGGGCCAGTCGCTGAATTTCGCCACCGCCACCGACGCCATCCGCAACATGCACATGGACCCCGCCGCCGTCGCGGAAGCGCAGGGTATCCTCCGCAAGCCCGCCCTCGCGCAGCGGGCGGAGCCCCTGGCGACGCCCACGGCGGCCACCAGCGGGCGGACGATCGCCGTCGGGCAGGCCGTCGCCGGACGGCTCACCGATGACGATGAGGTCTATTCCGATACCACGTACTACCAGCGCTGGCAGCTCACACCCCGGTCGGGACAGGACGTCACGATCGATCTCTCGTCCACCGACTTCGATCCGGTGCTCATCGTGCGCGGCGCGGCCGATTCCTCCATCGTCAACGACGACGGCGGTCCCCGGTGTGCCTCCCGTGTCGTGTTCACCGCGCGGTCGAGCAGTCCGGTCACGATTCTGGTCAACACCACGAGCAGCCCGCACAGCCAGACCGGCCGGTTCACCCTGGCCGTCAGTGAAGGAGCGAAGCCCGTGGACGCCCCGGCGACCCGCGACGCGCCGGGGGATTGCCGCAGCGCTCCCAGCCTGGGCGGGGCGTTGCGCGAGATCGCCGTGGGGCAGACGGTGACCGGCAGCCTCAGCGAGACGGACCCGCTCTACCCCGATACCACGTACTACCAGCGCTGGATCGTGTCCGCGCGGCCCGGTCAGGACGTGACGATCGATCTCGTGTCCGCCGACTTCGACCCCGTGCTCATCGTGCGGGGGACGGCCGATTCCTCCATCGTCAACGACGACGGCGGACCGGGCTGCGCCTCGCGGGTGGTGTTCACCGCTCCGTCCACCTCACCGGACACGATCATCGTCAACACCACCGCCAAGCCGCTGCGCCAGACCGGCCGCTACACGCTGACCGTCAGCGGCGGGCGCAAGCCGGTGGACCCCATAGGCACGGAGGCCCGCCCGGACGACTGCCGGCCGCCGTCCTAGTGCCCCCGGTTCGCGTCGCCGTGCTCGCCTCCGGCGGCGGCACGAACCTCCAGGCACTGCTCGACGCCTGCGGCCCTGCGGCTCCCGCGCGGGTCACCCGCGTCGTCTCGAACCGGGCCGACGCCGGAGCCTTGGAGCGCGCCCGCGCCGCGGGGATCCCGGCCGTCGTGCTGCGCGACCCCGCCGACGCGGCCGAGCTGCTCGCCGCGCTCGGCGACGCGGACCTCGTCGTTCTCGCCGGCTACCTCAAGCTCATCCCCGCCGCCGCGGTCGCGCGGTTTCCCCGCCGGATGATTAATATCCACCCGGCCTTGCTCCCCGCCTTCGGCGGGCCCGGGATGTACGGCCACCGGGTGCACACCGCGGTGCTGGCGAGCGGGGCGACCACATCCGGCGCCACGGTGCACTACGTGGACGAGCAGTACGACCGCGGCCCCATCATCGCGCAGCGCACGGTTCCCGTCCTCCCCGGCGACACCGCGGAGACGCTCGC
>DATDED010000415.1:0-3295 GCA_036523455.1 Gemmatimonadales bacterium | reverse complement strand
CGGGAGAGGGGGGACGACGTGCGAGGTCCCGGCAGATCACTGCCCTGCCCGAGATGACATCCCGCCGTTAGTTCCCCCTCTCCGCGTAGCGGAGAGGGGGACAGGGGGTGAGGCCTCACTGCACCGCTACGGCCGGCAGCACGTCCTCGGGAACGAGACGCTCCTGGGTCTGGAACATCACGCGATCGTTATAGTTGCCGCCGAAGAAGGCGACGACGAGGTCGAGCTCCGGGAAGCCCATCACCACCTGCCCACCGTTGCCGCCGGCGTAGAACCCGCGGACCGTCCGTCCGTGATAGGGATACTCGATGACGTACCACAGATAGCCGTACTGCTGGCGGCCCAGATCCACCACGTGAGACGTCGCACGCCGGGCCCAGGCTTCCGTGACGACGCGGTGGCCGCCCCACGTGCCGCCGTTCAGCATGAGCGCCCCGAGTTTGAGGAAGTCGCGCGGCAGGAAGCGCGCGCCGCCGCCCATGTACGCCTCGCCCAGCGGCGCGAGGTTCATCCAGTAGCGGTGGATCTGCAGCGGCTCCGCCACCAGGTCGTGAAACAGCTCGGTCAACGGGCGCCCCGACGCGTGTCGGATCACGCCACCGACCAGGTTCGGTTGCACGCTGCAATACACCGCCCGCTCCCCGGGCTCGCGAATCATGCGCAGGCCGAGCGTGAGCCTCCACCAGTCGGGCTCGGCGGTCTGCTCCGCCACGGCGTCTTCGTTCCCCGGGGAGTCCGGGTCGTTGTCGTCGCAGTCGAGGCCGGAGCTCATGGTGAGCAGGTGCTCCAGCGTCAGCGCGCGCTTCCTCGGCTCGAGATCACTCGGGAGCACGCCGCCGTTCATCACCCGATAGACCGACGATTGCGCGTCGAGCGGCACGCCGGCGTGGATCGCGGCCCCGAGCAGCACGGTGGTCAGACTCTTCGCGGCCGAGCGCGTATCGTGCGGCTTGTCGCGATGCTCGCCGTGGAAGTATTCCTCCAGGATCAGCCGCCCGTGCCGGGCGATCAGCACGCCGTGGATCTCCGGAGCGCTCACGCTGTCGATGGGCGTATCGATGATCATACGGACCAGCCGTTCGAGCGCCGCCCGCGACATGCCGACATCCTCCGGCGTGGCGACGGGCCAGCCGTCCTCGAGCGGCGGCGGCGGCCGGTACCGGTAGGCGGCGCCCGCTCCGGGACGCGATCGCGGGTAGAAGTCGCTGGCCTGGCCCGGGTCCACACGCCGGAAATCGTAGGTGCCCCCGCGCAGCGGCATCGAGAGCACGTCGTCGTGCAGCACACCCTCGGCCAGGACCCGGTCCGAGTCAGCGGCGGACGCCGCGGCGAGCAGACGCACGATCGGCCCGGCGCGCTCCAGCGCCGCGACCCGGGTGAAGCGTCCGATGTTGCGCTCGGGGTTCCTGAGGAAGGCCCGCATCGACCCGTCCGCGGCCGGCTCCACCTTCAGGTACATCGTGAACTCGTCCGCGAGCGGGTCGATCGCCCCGCACCAGCGCTCGGCGTTGCCCGCCCGCGCGAGGGTCGCCGGTGAGGCGTAGCGGGACCCGCTGGTCACGGTGGCAGCCTGGATCCAGTGCCCCACGATGCGCCGTCGCCCCGAGTCGAGCTGCCCGCGGAACCCGCCGCGGCCATCGGGGAGCTCGAACACGATCGTGTCCCCCGTGAGACGCGCCGCGGCGCTCCACCCCGCGATCTCCGCGCGCCACTCACCCGCCACGTGCTCGATGATCAGCGGTCCCCGGATGTCGGGGCCGAACCGCAGCCTCGCTTCCCACAGCCCGGCGAGCTCGCGCGCTCCGGATTGCTGGGCCGGAAGGGGGGCGGGCAGCGAAATGCGAAGCCCGCCCAGTGCGATCACGAGCGGTACGATTCCAGAGCGCAGAATCACCACCAGGTCTCCCCGGCAAAGGTTCCTGTTGGACACGGAGCGATTGTCGAGCGTTGCGCCGTGGTACCGCCCTCTCTCCCTGTCGTCGTACCTCACCCCCTGTCCCCCTCTCCCTGCCGGGAGGGGGGGGACGACGTGCGAGGTCTCAGGTATTCTTGCTGCGTTGAAATCCAGCCCCTCTCTCCGCGTAGCGGAGGGGGGACAGGGGGGTGAGGTACGTTACGGTGAGGGGAGAACGAGATCTTCGAGTACAGCAGGCGGGACACCACGGCGCGAACAAACCGACCGGTGCCTCCCCTACTCCAGTAGCTCCAGATCCAGCGCGTCCACCGCGGCGCCGAGCGTCGGGTCCTTGGCGCGCAGCACCTTCAGGCGCTCGAGGTTGGCCGTCGAAGCGGTCAGGCGGTCGAGGCGGTCGGGCGGTCGGGTCGTTGCGGCCCCTTCCCCCTTCCCGCTTCCCCCTTCCCCTATGGCCACCTTCACCGGCCCCTGCACCCATTCGCCGATGAGCTTCCCGATCGCTTCCTTCTTGTGCGCCAGCCCCTCGTCGTGCCCCGCGGCCGAAAGCGTCACGGTGTCGCCCGCGACGGACACCACCTGCGCCTCGGCGAGCAGCGTCGCGAGCATGGCGCTCGAAGCTCGGGCACGGGAAACGATCGAGGGCCAGAGGGTACTCAGCCGGTCGGCGGAGAGAGGACCCTTCTCCGGGGAAGGGGGAAGCGGGAAGGGGGAAGGGGAAGGCGGCGCCGAGTCACGCATCTGTGCCGGTGGCGGAGGGGGGACGGGTCCCTTCCCGCTTCCCCCTTCCCCCTTCCCCAGTGCCTCCAGTACCTGGCCCAGCTCCACCGTCCTGTCCATCATCGCCCACCGCAACAGCAGCAGCTCGACCACGAGCCGCGGGTGGCCGCTCGAGCGCAGCTGGCTCTCCATGGAGCTGAGGACCGTGAGGAGACGCACGATGTCGGGAGCAGGGAGCACGGCGCAGTACTTCCGGATGACGGTCTGCATCCCTTCCGTCAGCCCCTCCGGCTCGCCGCCGAGGTTCGTCTGCAGCACGGCCCGCAGCACGTCGCCCGCGCCGGCCACGAACTCACCGAAATCGGCCCCGGATTCGGCGAGGCGGTCCACCAGGGGGAACACCGCCGTGGTGTCGCGCTCCGCCACGAGCCGCAGCAGCTCACCGTAGAGGTCGTCGGGGATCAGGCCCAGCACCTCGCGCACCCGGTCGGCGGTGACCGGGCCGTCGCCGAAGCTGAGGACTTGATCCAGCAGCGACAGGCCGTCGCGCATGCCGCCGTCGGCGCTGCGGGCGATCAGGGCGAGCGCGTCGTCGTCCACCGCCAGCTTTTCGGCGTCGGCGACCTGGCGCAGCCGTTCGGCGATGGCGTGCGGCCCGATGCG
>DATDED010000414.1:0-7835 GCA_036523455.1 Gemmatimonadales bacterium | reverse complement strand
AGACCTCTGCCTTACCACTTGGCTACGGCGCCGGAGGAGGCATAAGCTACTTGAGGGTGAAGCTCTTCCGAAAGGTCAACGCCCAGGGGCTGCCCGTGAACCCGTCCCCCCAGCGCCACGACACGTCCAGCTCCGCTACGTCGCCGCGCGACGAGCGCGGGGAGCCAAGTCGCAGCGCGAGCCCGGCGTCTCCTCCCAGCCGCGCCGCCTCGCGCTCCGCATACCACGCGCCGCCGTACTCCACGTAGGGGGCGACCCCGAGACCGACCAGCCCCCACAGTTCGTCCGCCACCACCACCCGATCCTCCAGCATGGCGTACACCAATCGCGTGCCGGTGAAGGCGTGCGCCCCGAAGCCGCGCGGTCCATTCTGGGTGGACCAGGGATCGAACACTTCCCCGAATCTGGGGCGCCGCAGCGCCCTGCCCTCGAGATGCAGCAGCATGGCGTGGCCGCGCAGCGCGAGGCTCGCGACGTCGATCGTCCCCCGGGCGAGCCCGGAGTCGAGCCCGGCCGACCCCACGACGCCGTGCAATTCGCCCCGCAGCAGCGCGAGTCCCCGGCGCCAGCGAGCCCCCACCTGCCACTGCACCTCGGGCCCCACCCCGGCGCGCCCGGCCGGGTACCCCCACGCCCGCGGCGCGGCCCACAGGCCCAGCCGCAGTGTGGACGACAGGTCCACGTCTTCGCGCCGGCCGAAGCCGTTGAGGTGCTCGATCACGGCGTAACGCACACGGCCCGCGTCGACGCCCACGCCCAGCGTGCCGAACCCGGAATACGGCGACGTGGTCGACGACTCCGGCGCGAAGTCCTCCCGCCGCCACCCGGCGCTGGCCCAGAGCCGCACGTAGCCGCCCTCGGTGCCGTACAGCGCCACACCGCCGGTGAGGGACAGCGCAAGCGTGCGCCGTCGCGCGCTGTCCGAGAGCACGCCGTCCTGGAACTCGAGCACCCGGTGGCTCGCCGCTTCTCCTTCCGTCACGAGCGACCAGCGCGCGTCGCTGCGGTAGAAGGGCCGTCCGTAGCGCCACGCCCCCAGCCGGCCGTCGGAGAGGTTGCTGTAAGCGGCGAGCAGCGGCGCGTGGTGCAGCACCAGCCCCGGACTCGCGAACTGCACGTCCAGCGAGTGGCGATCGGGATTGTGCCCGTACGCGAGACTCACGAATGTGGCCGCGCCCAGGAAATTCCGCTCCACCATCGCGGCGCTCCAGGTGATCGACCCGGCGGCGCTCGCGAAATTGAGCTGCGGCGAGGTGCTCCATCCGTCTCCCGTCTCGACGCGCAGCGCCAGCCGGTCGTCCACGCGCACCGTGTCGAGCAGCACGAAACGGAACACCCCCAGCTCACGCAGATAGCGCTCCGTCTCGATCAGGCGGGCGGAATCGACCGGCGTCCCGGGCCCCATCAGCATCAGGCGCCGGATCACCCCGGGGTGGGTCGTGATGTGCAGCGCGTTGCCGAGCCGGGCCACGACCCGTGGCGTGCCGTCGGGCGGATCGAACACGTTGTGCGACACCACAATCACCGTGTCGATCACCGGATCCGCCGGCTGCTGGGCGACGAGACGCGCGCCCGGCACGAGCAGTGCCAGCGCGCACGCCAGCCTCAGTGCTCCCACTCTCACCGCATCCCGTCGAAGCGTTGCCGCAACCGGTAGCTCACATGGCGGCTCGAGTCGTCCCATGCGGTGAAGAATAGCGTCGCGTCGATGCGTCCATAGAGCTGGCCGACGCCGCGATGCAGAAGCATGAGGCTTCCCACCATGGAATCGGGTTTGAGCGGCCGGCACAGGCAGGTGACGGTGCCGTAGGCGGGGATCCCCGCGGGGGCCGGGCCCAGCGGGTACGGCGTCCCGATCTCCAGGGCGCGGACGTTTCCCAGGTCCAGCGCGATGTTGAGCGCGTATTCGTCGCCCGCACCCTCGCTCGGATTGAACTCGAAGCGCGCCAGCAGCACATGGTGCCCGCCGTGCGCGGAATCGAGCGGCGCGGCGCGCAGCCGCACGAGGGTGAGGCTCGGATCGGTGTCGACGACCAGTCGGGCGGCGATGAGCCACTGAGCCTGTTGCTGCTCGCCCAGCGTGTCACCTTTGCGGGGGAGGATGTCGCAGCTGAGAAAAGACAACGGCAACAGCGTCAAGCAAAGGCGTCGAGCGAAGGCGTGAACCGGGTACGCCCCCAACGTCTGCTATCCGGGAATCGATTCGACAAACTGCAGCAACTCAACGGCCGAAAATTCACCGAATCGCTCGAGGATTTCCTTTTCCTGACGCTCGAGAAATACCCACCCGGTCGTCTTGCGAGCCCCTTCGCCCACGAAATGGATGCGACCCCGCACCGCCGCCATCTCCGGGTCGGGCTCCACCTCGAGATAGACATCCCAGCGGCTCGGCCCGCGCTTCAACTCGCCCATGTGCCGTGTCCGCTCCTGCCCGGGGAATGGCTCGCTCATTCCCCATACGCTACGCTGCCATCGTCGCGGATGCCAGTTAGATTCCTGCCCCTATGAACTGTCACGCCTGCGGTGCGGCACTCTCTCCCGGCGCCCGTTTCTGTCACAAGTGCGGAGCCAACACCAATCCAACCACCAGCGCGTCTTCGGGCTGGAAAGCTGGCCTCCCCTGGGGAATCGCCGGCCTCGCCGTCGGCGCCCTGCTCGTCGTAGTCCTGATGCGCGGCGGCGGGCCGGCGGCCACCGGCGGGCCGCCGATCGGTGCCGCACCGTCCGCCGGAGGTGGCGCCTCGGCCTTGGACATCAGCCAGATGTCGCCCGAAGAGCGCGCGCAGCGCCTGTTCGACCGGGTGATGCGGCTCCAGGAAGAGGGAAAGCAGGACAGCGTGCAGTTCTTCCTGCCCATGGCGATCGGGACCTACCAGCAGCTTCCCGCCATGACCCTCGACTCGCACTTCGACATCGGGCTCCTGCAGCTGGTGGGAGGCGACACGGCGGCGGCGTTGAGCGAGGCCGATACCATACGCCAGCAGGCGCCGACCCATCTGTTCATCTTCGTGCTGCGCGCCCGGGTCGCCCAGGCCAGGAATGACACGCGCGCCATGACACAGGCTTATAAGGACTTCCTCAAGAACGAGACCGCCGAGCGCGCCCGCAAGCGGCCGGAATACGCCGAGCACGCCCGCATCCTGGATGGGTTCCACGCCGAGGCCACCAGCCGGTCCGGAAGCTGACCGGCGCTTGACCCGTCTCATTCACGTCGCGCACAGCCCGGATTCCGACGATGCGTTCATGTTCTGGGCGCTCGCGGCCGGGAAGGTCGACACGGGCGACCGGCGCTACGTCCACGAGCTCGCCGATATCGAGACGCTGAACCGGCGCGCCCTCGCCGGCGAGCTCGAAGTCACCGCGGTGTCGCTGCACGCCTACGCCTACCTCGCCGATCGCTACGTCCTGCTGGCCCACGGCGCCTCCATCGGCGACCGCTACGGCCCGCGCGTCGTGGCTCGCGCGGCCCCTCCTGCGGATCCACGCGGCGCGCTCACCGGGCGGACGGTGGCCGTCCCCGGAGAGCTCACCACCGCCTACCTCGCGCTGCGGCTGTACCAGCCCGATGTCCGGCACGTCGTCGTCCCGTTCGACCAGATCGAGGACTATGTCGCCGCGGGCCGCGCCGACGCCGGCCTCCTCATCCACGAGGGCCAGCTCACCTTCGCCGATCGCGGGCTGCAACTCTGGGTTGACCTGGGAGAATGGTGGCATGCAGAGACCGGCCTGCCCCTGCCGCTGGGAGGCAACGTGGCGCGACGCGACCTGGGCGCGCCGCTGCTCGCGGCGATCGCCCGCGACCTGAAAGCCAGCATCGAATACGGGCTCGCCCACCGTGCCGCGGCGCTGGCACACGCGCAGAGCTACAGCCGCCGGCTCGAGCCCGCCCAGACCGACCGGTTCGTGGGGATGTACGTGAACGACTTCACCGTGGACTACGGCGAGCGGGGGCGCCGGGCCGTGGAGGAGTTGCTGGCGCGCGGCCACCGGGCGGGTCTGTTGCCGGCTCCCGTGGCGTTGCAGTTCATCGGCGCGTAACTTCGACCCCCTTACCAGAGGGACCGAATCACGTGCCGAATCGCCCGCCTCCCCCCTCCGTCGCCCTGCTGGTCGTGGACGACGAAGAGCCGATTCGGAACGCCCTCAAGCGGTTCCTCGAGGGGGAGCAATTCGCGGTGCACACGGCGGCCTCCGGCCAGGAGGCGCTCACCGCGCTCCAACAACACGACATCGCCCTGATGCTGGCCGACATCCGGATGCCCGGCATGAGCGGTATCGACCTCGTGCCACAGGCGCTCGAGGTCGCCCCCGATCTGGCGGTCGTCATGCTCTCGGCCGTCAACGACGCGACCACCGCCGCGCTGTGCATGCAGCGGGGCGCGATGGACTACCTCACCAAGCCGATCGAGCTCGACGATCTCGCCCGGGCCGTGCAGCGCGCCCTGCGCCGGCGGGCGGGCCTGGTCGAGGGCCGCCACCTCGAAGTGCAGCTGAAGGAAGAGTGGGCCCGCGAGCGCGTCGAGGCCCACCGCGTCACGATCGCGACCCTCGAGGCGATGGTCAACGCGATGGAGGCGCGGGACCCCTACCTCCGCGGTCATTCCGCCCGTGTGGCCGACCTCGCCGCCACCGTCGCCGCCCATCTGCGCCTGTCCGACGACGAGGTCGAGCAGATCCGACTCGCCGGACGACTGCACGACATCGGGAAGATCGGGACGCGCGAAAGTGTGATGAACAAGCAGGGGCCGCTCACGCCGGAGGAGTACGAGCACGTCAAGCAGCACGTGATCATCGGCTCGCAGATCCTGTCCCCGCTGGTGCACCTGGGACCGGTCCTGGGGAGCGTCCGCAGTCATCACGAACGCTGGGACGGAACCGGATACCCCGACGGCCTGCGCGGCGAGGAGATCCCGATCGGAGCCCGTATCATCGGCGCGGCGGAGATCTACGATGCCCTGTGCACCAGCCGCCCCTACCAGGAGAAGCTCCCCTCCCCCCAGGCGATCCGGCGCATGGGAGACCTGGCCGGGCACGTGCTCGACCCCAAGGTCTTCGCCGCTCTCGCCGAGGTCGTCACCAAGCGCCGCTCGCTGGTCTTTCTCGAAGGAGCAGACGGGGCCTGAAAAGACCAAACCCGGGGGCTTGCGCACCCCGGGCTGGCGGGTCGGGCGAAGTGGCCGTCACACCTCGGCCGCGACCTCTTGGATCTATGAATGTCAGGCGCCCATCATACGTGGCCACCCCGGGAATTGTTGCACCCCCTTCGGCGACCGCGTCACCCCCTTTGATGCGCGCTCCCTCGAAACCGTTGCAGCCCGGGTAGCGGTTCCTCCTCTAACCCCTCCTGACGCGACCCAGACGCGAGGTCGTGATCGTTTCAATCTGGGACCCGCGCCGCAGCTCGACACGCGTATTGGCCAGGCCCCACCCCAACCCCAGCGGTCCGAAGACGATTTCGGGATTCGAGACCTGCAGGCCCACGCCCGAGGCGGCCGGACCCGGCCAGCGAGCGTAGGGCTCCCAGCCCTGCGCGCCCTCCCGGTCGACGCGGAGCGAGTCGGCGGCGATGCGGAGGCGCGCGCGCGTTCCCAGCAGCACCGCGGCGGCACGCGCCGTGGCCAGGGCGGTCGTGACGTCGCGCGCGGCCGCATCGGTGGCGATGCGGTCCAGCGCCGACCCCAACCGCGGCACGCTCAGGGAGGCCGCCACGACCAGGATCAGCAGGACGACGAGCAGCTCGACGAGGGTGAATCCGCGCACGGGCCCACGCTACAACGCTCCGGTTCGCCGGCTGTCATCCGTTTCACGCCGCCACGATCGAAAAAGCCCGGCGTGGCGGCGCTGCGCGCGGGCTAACCCCCCGAGCCGGGAACCGCTATTGTTTTCCTGTCCAAGCAAGGTCGGGCTGGGAGCCGAATGACCGCCGCGACGCAGCGCGATCCCCTCCACACACTGCGGGAGTATCGCAATCTCGCCCCCTGGAACCTCCACGACCTGTCGATGGTCGTGGGGGCGGTGCTGCAGGCATCAGCGGTGACCCCGATCAACGCGGCCGCCCGGGCCACCCCCAGCCAGCGCACTATCCGGTTCTACGTGGCGAAGGGGCTCGTGTCACCTCCGGAGGGCCGCGGCACGGCCGCCACTTACACCTACCGGCATTTCCTCCAGCTGCTGTGCATCAAGCTGCGCCAGATGGAAGGCGCGACGCTCGCGGCCATCATACGCGAGATGCAGGATCAGACGGGAGACGTGCTGGAGCGGCGCGCCGCGCAGACGCTCGGGGCCGCGCTCCCGCCTCCCGATCGCCTGTCGCTGCGCGGCGGCGAGGGACTGCCGCGTGGCCGGTCGGGGCGCGCCATCAATGCTTGGATGGCGCGGGACGTGGAGCGCGAGCCCGGCGGCCCGAGCAGCTGGCGGCGGATCCCCGTGGCCCGCGGTGTGGAGCTGCATCTCGACGCGGACCACCCGCTCGCCCGTCTCGGGCCGGACGAAGCCGGCGTGGCGGAAATGGTGCGGCAGGCGCTGGCGAAACTATTGCCGCAGTGGCCCGCGTAAGCATCGCTCACCCCAACTTCCTCGAGGAGCAACCATGGGGCTGATCCTCCTGATCGTCCTGGCGGCCGTCGTGTTGTACGGGATCGCCGCCTACAACGGACTGATCAATCTCAAGAACCAAACGCTCAACGCGTTCAAACAGATCGACGTGCAGCTGAAACGCCGGCACGACCTGATCCCCAATCTCGTGAACGCGGTGAAGGGCGCCATGGACTTCGAGCGGCAGACCCTCGAGGCCGTGATCCAGGCCCGGAATCAGGCGATTACCGCCGGGGCGAACGCCGGACCCGGTGCGATGCAGCAGGTCGCCGCGGCCGAGAACCAGCTGACCGCCGCGCTGTCGCGCTTCAACGTGGTGGTGGAGCAGTATCCGCAGCTCAAGGCGACGGGGAACGTGGCGCAGCTGCAGGAAGAGCTCACGTCCACCGAGAACAAGATCAGCTTCGCACGGCAGATGTACAACGACACGGCGACCCAGTACAACACCAAGCAGCAGCAGTTCCCCACCAGCCTGTTCGCCGGCATCGCCAAGGCCACGCCGGCCGAGCTGTGGGAAATCACCGACGAAGGGGAGCGGGCCGTGCCGCAGGTCGATCTCTCGATGAAGCCCAAGGCGTGACCGACGACGCTTCGCTCAACCTGTTTCAGCAGCAGGAGGCCAATCGCCGGCGCACCATCGCGCTGGTGATTGGCTTCGTGCTGTTCTTCGCCTGGCTCGGGTTCGGCGGCGATCTCATCTTCCACCTGGCCACCGCGGGCGCCGCCCCGGACGCCTATCACCACTCGTTCCCCTGGTTCGGCCTCGTCCTCACCGCCATCGGCGCCGGTATCGCCCGCTACGGCTTCGCGACCGGTCCGAACAAGGTGCTCTGGTCCACCGGCGCGCGGGAGGTGACCGACCCGCAGACCGACAAGGAGCGCCAGCTGGTCAACGTCGTGGAAGAGATGGCGATCGCGGCCGGCGTACCCCGTCCCCGCATCTGGCTCGTCCCCGACCCCGATCCGAACGCGTTCGCCACCGGCCTCGACCAGCTGCACTCCCATATCGCCGTCACGCAGGGCTTGCTCGACTTGTGCACGAGGGACGAGCTCCAGGCCGTCGTGGCCCACGAGCTGGGACATGTGAAGAACCTCGATGTGCGACTCATGACGACCTTGGCCGCGCTGGTGGGGGCCGTCGCCCTCATGCACGACGGCATGGGACGCCTGATGCGCGGCGGCTTCCGCGTGGGCGGCGGCGGCGGCTCGCGCGGCGGCGGCGGGGGGGGCGGGAAGAAGGG
>DATDED010000413.1:0-2997 GCA_036523455.1 Gemmatimonadales bacterium | reverse complement strand
AGCAGAACGCGAGCCTCAGCGGCCTCATCGCGAACTACCACGGCACGCCGAGCGCGCCGCTCACGTTGACGTTCGAATTCCTCGATGCGAGCGGCAAGGTCGTGGCTACGCAGACCGTCGACGTGCCCGCGATTCCGGCCGACGGCAACCAACGATTCGAGACGCAGGCCATCGGGGCGGGGATCATCGCCTGGCGCTACAGGAAGAGTTAGAGACGCGCCGGGGATCCAGGACCGCCGTGACCTGCTCGAGCCGGACGCGCGCCGACTCGAGCAGCGCCATGCGCGGCGTTGACGGGGGAGATGGAATCACCCATTTTTCTGCACGGAGCCTTCGCGGGCGTAATTCAGGGGTAGAATGCCAGCTTCCCAAGCTGGACGTCGTGGGTTCGAATCCCATCGCCCGCTCTGACCGATGAGCACGTCGCGCTGCTACGCCTATTCCTATCGGCCGACCCGCACCACGGGCCGGAGCGGGGGGCGTACGCGCAGTTGAGCTGAGCGTCACCAACGATCCCGGACGGCCCGTGAGTCATCTCACGGGCCGTTTTTTTTGCTCGTCTCTCCAGGAGGTTCCATGCAGGGCACGACGGCAGGTTTCACGCGGCAGGATTGGGCGGCCTACACCGAGGAGGAGCATGGGGTGTGGGGCCTCCTGTACGAGCGCCGCATGGCGGCGTTGCGGCACACTGGCAGCCGGTTGTTTCTCGAAGGGGCCCAGTGGATCGGCCTGCGGCCCGATCGGGTGCCGGACCTGGCGGACGTGAACGCCCGTCTGGCCGCCCGCACCGGCTGGTCCGCCGTCGCGGTCACGGGATTCCTGCCGGCGCGGGAGTTCTTCGGATGTCTCGCGCAGCGGCGATTTCCCACGACCGTCACGGTGCGCCCCCGCAGTCAGCTCGACTACCTCCCGGAGCCGGACATCTTCCACGACGTGTTCGGTCACGTCCCGTTGCATGCCCATCCCGTGTTCGCCGATTTCCTCCAGCGCTTCGGCCGTGCGGCGAGCGCCGCCGTCTCAGACCAGCAGGTCGAGGCCATGGCCCGGTTGTTCTGGTTTACGGTGGAGTTCGGCCTGATCCGGGAAGGGGCGGAGACCAAGGTCTACGGGAGCGGCCTCATCTCCTCGCACGGCGACGCGGCCAACGCCCTGGGGACGGAGTGCGACCGGCGCCCGTTCACCCTGGAAGCGGTACTCGCGCAGCCGTTCGAAATCGACCATTTCCAGCCGGTGCTCTTCACGATCGACTCGTTCGAGCAGCTCTTCGCCGCGGTCGCGGAGGCGGAACGACGTCTCGGACTGTAGTTTCGAGGAAACCCCGAGCGGAGCAGATCATGCGTGCGTTCGCCGTCGCCACCTGCGGGGCGCTGCTGGGCGTCTCCGCCCTTGCCGCGCAACAGCAATGGGCGGGGCCGCAGCCTCCGTGCGACATCAAACCGGGATTCTTTCGCATCAACAGCGTCATCGTGGATCTGCAGAAAGCCGCCCAGACCCCGGCGCTGCGGGATCGCATGCTGGCTCAGGCACAGGACGTGCTCGTGCGAACCATCCGCGACGACAAGCAGGATAAGAACCCGGCCGCCTGGTACTACCTGGGACGCTATTACGTCGAGATGAAGGACGCGGCGGGCGCCGACACCGCCTTCGACCGGGCGGAAGCACTCGCGCCACAGTGCAAGACGGACATTGCCGGCTACCGCGGGCAGCTGGCCGAAGCGGCCACGAGCGCGGGACTCACGCTCTGGCAGAGCGGGAATGCGGACTCGGGGGCGGTGCTCCTGCGGCAGGCCTATGCCGTGGATCCGACGAAGCCAAGACCGCTGTTCCAGCTCGGGAATCTGTACGCGGAGCGCAACCAACTCGATTCCGCGGCGGCGATCCTGGGCCGCGCCGCGGCGGCGGCGGGCGTGGACCCGGCCTACGCCGACGCCAGGCGGGAGGCGTTGCTCACGGTGGCTCGGCTGGCGCAACGGAACCTGCAGGCGAATCCCGCCGTCCAGAAGTGGCAGCACTCCCGCTACAGCCGCGATTCGCTCGCTCCCTACCTGGCGGCGGATTCGACCGTGCTGGCCCGGATGCAGCAATCGTCGGCGTCGCGCCGCGCGCGGGGCGCCCGGCTCTCTCCTGCGGATCAGCAGGCGTTCACCCGCGACTCGACGACGCGCGCCGATGTCGTCGCGCGCGGGCGCGCCCTGCGCGAGACCCTGCAGCAGCAGGCGGCAGCCGATAGCGCGACGGCCCAGGCGGCGTTCGATCCGGCCGTGGCCGCCTATCGGGGCCTCGTCGCCGCCTATCCCACCAACGTGGAGGCGGCGACGTCGCTGGCGGGGATCTATGCGCAGGCCGGTCGCCGCGCGGAGGCGGGGGCCGTGTTCGACGGTCTCCTCGCCCACTCCTCAGACCTCACGACGTCCGATCTCTACGACCTGGGCCAGCGTCTCCTGCAGGCGAAACTGCTGGGGCCGGGGGCCAAGGCCTACACCCTCGCCCTGCAGCGGAACCCCTACCATCGCAACGCCCTCGCGGAGCTCGCGAGCGTCTACATCGACGCCAGGGACACGGCGAACGCCCTGGCCACGGCCCAACGCCTTCAGGCGCTGGATCCGCTGAACAAGGCCGCGCTCCACATCGTCGCCCAGGCCTGGGAGCTGCGGGGCCGGCGTGACTCCGCGCAGGTGTACGGCACCCTGGCCGACACGCTCACCCTCGACATCTCGATCGCCAGCCTGGTGGGGGACAGCGCCGGCGTCATCCTGACCGGCGTCGCGTCCAACCTGGGCAACAGTCCCTCGAAGGCGCTGCGTGTCACGGTGGATCTGCTCGACGCCCGCGGGACCGCCGTCGCCTCACAGGCGGTGGACATGCCGGCGCTGCAGCCCGGCGCGAGCCAGCAGTTCCAGGTGAGGGGGGCCGGCCGGGGCATCGTCGGCTGGCGTTACCGGGCCGGCTAGGCGATATTATCGGTTGCCAAGTTTCAGCCGGCGTTGAGTTTGCGAC
>DATDED010000412.1:0-2285 GCA_036523455.1 Gemmatimonadales bacterium | reverse complement strand
GACCGGGATCGTTCCACGCTCTGGATCGTGAACGCCGACGGGACCGACCTACGGCCCCTGCTGGGCGAGAGCCGCGATGCCGCATCTCCTCGCTGGTCACCTGACGGCGCGCGCCTGCTCTACGTGGCGCGCGACGAGGATGCGAGCGAAATCTTCGTGCGCTGGATGGACACCGGACAGGAAGCCAAGCTCACCCACGTCAGCGAGAGCCCCGGCGCCATCGCCTGGTCCCCCGACGGCAGGTGGCTCGCCTTCGTGATGTTCGTCCCCGAAGAGGCCCCGTCGTTCGTCAAGATGCCCCCCAAACCCGACGGCGCCGACTGGGGCCCGCCGTTCAAGTTCATCGACCGAGTGCAGTACCGCGGCGATGGCAGCGGCTACCTGCGCGGCGGCTATCGCCACATCTTCGTGCTCCCCGCCGAAGGGGGCACGCCGCGCCAGCTCACCGCCGGCTCCTTCGACGACGGCGCCCCCCGCTGGACCCCCGACGGCAAGGCGCTGCTCTTCTCCGCCAACCGGCACGACGATGCGGAGTACGATCCCGCCAACGACGAGGTCTACGAAGTCGACGTCGCCACGGGGGCCATCAAGGCGCTCACCAGCCGTCACGGCCCCGACGAAGAGGCGCGCGTGTCCCCCGACGGCCGGCTCATCGCCTACACCGGCTACGACGACCGCTACCAGGGCTATCAGGTGTCGCGCCTCTACGTGATGAACCGTGACGGCTCGGGATCACGGGTCGTCAGCGGGAGCTTCGATCGCGACGTGGGCGACATCGTCTGGAGCGCCGACGGCAAAGGCCTGTTCTTCCAGTACGACGACGGCGGCGACACCAAGATCGGCCTCGTATCGCTGACCGGGAGCGTGCAACCGCTGACGGGGGGCGTGGGTGGCCTCGACGTCGGCCGGCCGTATTCCGGCGGCCAGTATTCGGTGGCGTCCAATGGGCGCTTCACCTTCACCCAGGCCGCCTCCGACCATCCCGCCGACGTCGCCGTGGGGGGCGCGGGCCAGCCGGTGCGGCGGCTCACGCGCCTGAACGACGACCTGTTCGGCCACAAGCAGCTCGGCGCCGTGCAGACGATCCACTACCGCTCGAGCTTCGACCAGAAGCCGATCGAAGGGTGGCTCGTCACCCCGCCGGGGTTCGATTCGACCAAGCACTACCCGCTCGTGCTCGAGATCCATGGCGGGCCCTACGCCAACTACGGCGAGCGGTTCACGGCCGAGATTCAGCTGTACGCGGCGGCGGGCAACCTGGTGCTGTACACCAATCCGCGCGGCTCCACGGGCTATGGCGAGGCATTCGGCAACGCGATCCACCTCGACTATCCCGACCACGACTACGACGACCTGATGTCGGGTGTGAACGCCGTGATCGCGCGCGGCTTCGTGGACACCACCAACCTGTTCGTGACCGGCGGCAGCGGCGGCGGCGTGCTCACGGCGTGGATCGTGGGCCACACCAACCGGTTCCACGCCGCGGTCGTGCAGAAGCCCGTCATCAACTGGTACAGCTTCGTGCTGACCTCGGATGCGACGGCCTTCTTCTACAAGTATTGGTTCCCCGGCCTCCCATGGGAGCACCTGAATGATTACATGGAGCGCTCGCCCATCACCTACGTAGGCAATGTCACGACGCCGACGATGCTCATGACGGGAGAGGTGGATTACCGCACACCGAGCGGAGAGGCGGAGCAGTTCTACGCGGCGCTGAAGCTGCACCATGTGCCCGCGGCGATGGTGCGGGTTCCGGACGCCTCCCACGACATCTCCGCGAAGCCAAGCAATCTGATCGCGAAGGTGGCCTACATCCTGGGGTGGTTCGAGAAATACCGGAGCGGCGCGACGCCCTAGAGCGCGTCGCTCGCCTCCGCCCAGCGGGCCAGCGCCTCGTCCAGCGCGCGCTTCGCCTGGGCCAGGGCCACGCTCAGGCGGCCGGCTTCGCGCGCTCCTTCGGCCCGGCCGTCATACAGCGCCGGGTCGGCCAGTGCGCGCTCCAGCTCGCCAATCCGCGTCTCGGCCGCATGCACCGCCAGCTCGCGGGCCTCGGCCTCCCGCTGCGCTGCGCGCCGTGTCTCCTGGCTCTCGCGCCGCGCCGCGGCGGCCTTCCGTACCTCGGTCCGCGTGACCGGGCTCGCCCCGGGCAGCGCGCGCGCCGCCCGATTCGCGCCGGCCCGTTCGGCCTGCTGCTGCTCCCACTCCACGAAGGTCCCGGCGTAATCCTGGATCCGGTCGCCGTCGAAGGCCCACACGCGAGTCGCCAGCTCCCGCAAGAAGGCGCG
>DATDED010000411.1:0-1658 GCA_036523455.1 Gemmatimonadales bacterium | reverse complement strand
ACCGTGGTGGGGGAGCGGGGGGTGAAACTCTCCGGGGGCCAGCGCCAGCGGGTGGCGATCGCCCGGGCCATCCTGGCCGACCCGCGAATCCTGATTCTCGACGAAGCCACTTCGAGCCTCGATTCCGAGAGCGAGGCCCTGATCCAGGATGGGCTCAGGAGTCTGCGGCGCGGCCGGACGACGTTCGTGATCGCGCACCGGCTCTCCACCATTCAGAGCGCGGACCAGATCCTGGTGCTCGAGGGGGGAGAGATCGTGGAGCGCGGCTCGCACGCCCAGCTGCTCGCCGCCGGCGGGCGGTATCGCCAGCTCTACGACAAGCAGTATCGCTTCGAGATCGACCGGTTCATCAATCCGGGAGAGGACTTCACGCCGGAGCCGGACCAGGTGCCGGTGGCGGCGCCCGTCGCTCCGCCGACGCGGCTGTAACCCTCAGGCGGCGCGCGTCGCGTCCGCCACCGCGGGCAGGCTGGCCAGGTCGCGCTCGATGCGGCTGCGCAGTGCCTGGTGGTCGTTGCCCAGCGCCGTCAGACCTTCCCGGTAGGCGTCACGCGCCGCCGAGACGTTCCCGAGCGCGAGCTCGACGTTGCCGATGGAGATGAGCGCTTCCGCCGCGATCGCCGTCTCGCCGGCGCGCAACGCCACCTCGACGCTGGTGCGCCAGCTCTCGCGGGCCGCCGCCAGCTCGTTGCGGTGGTGGTGCAGCGTCCCCAGCCGTCGCAGGCCGACCGCCTGTGCCGCCCACGCTCCGCACCATGCGGCTTCCGCGACCGCGGCCATGCAGCAGTCCATCGCCTCACGCAGCCGGCCTGCCCGTTCGTGTTGCCGTGCGGCCAAGAGGAGCTCCGCAGTCCGGAGTACCGCGTCCAGCGGCGGTCTGTGCTTTATGTCTACCACGTTGCCTCGCGGAGTCGGGCGTTAAACCCTTGAAACCGTGCGTAAGTTCGCCTGCAAGCAGGATGCCAGTCTGTGGCGGGGGGCACAGAGCATCGGGCCAGATGCCCCCCCTCCGTGCGCAAAGCGCCGGGGATTTCCGGTCCCCGGCGCTTCACGTGATTGAGGCGTGGCGCCGAAGCGCTGCCCCTATGCCTGTGTCGCCCGCTGGACGGAGCGAGCGGAGAGGGCGTTTCCCGGTCCTGCTTTCCGCCGCTCCCCGCCGCCCCTATGTCCGAACGGCCCGTTACTCGGAGGGAGGTGCCGGGTGCCGTGCACGGCACCCGACCGCCGGCGCGGTGCCTGGAGACGCCGCCTTTGCCGACGAGAAATCCTCCCCAACATCCCTGCGCTTTCCCCCAGCAACTAGCGGGCCAGACTCCGCTCCGCGTGCGTCCGATTCCTAACGTGCTGCGCAGTCGAGAGTTACCGACCGAGGCCGGCGACGGTCCATGACCAGCGATGCGCGACCGTCGTCGCGACACCCCACCTCGTATCGTCGCGGTGTTGCATCGCCTCAACTCACGACGCGTGCGGGCTCGTGAAACTGCTCTTCCTCGGTCGAGCCCTTCATCGCGATCGACGACGAGCGCCCGCCGGTCACGATCTCGGTCACCTGGTCGAAGTAGGGCACCCCCACGAACTCCTGGTGCCGCACGGCCTCGTAGCCGTCCTGCTCGGCCGCGAACTCGCGCTGCTGCAGCTCCGAGTAGGCCGCCATGCCG
>DATDED010000410.1:0-3019 GCA_036523455.1 Gemmatimonadales bacterium | reverse complement strand
GCACGACGGTGATGGCGGTGGTGGACGTCGTGGCGACGCCGTTGACGGTCGCGCGGACGGTCGTGGCCGTGCCCGCGGTGACGCCGGTGAACGTCGCGCTGTAGGTGCCGTCGCCGTGGTCGGTGGTCGCACCGATCGTCCCCACGCTCGTGCCGCCCGCCGCCGTGAAGACGACGGTCGCGCCACCGGTGGTGAGGGTGTTGCCGGTCGCGTCCTTCGCCTGCAGCGTCAGCGTCGCGCCGGCCCCGGCCGCGACGGTGCCGCTGCTGGTCGTCACGAGCGAGGTGGCGGCCGAGATCGCCCCCGCCGTCACGGTGACGGTCGGCAGCGCGGTGGTGACGGCCGCGCCATTGATGGTCGCGCCGACGGTCGTGGCCGTTCCCGCCACGTTCCCCGTGAACGTCGCGGTGTAGGTGCCGTCGGCGTGGTCCGTCGTAGCGCCGATCGTACCGGTGCTCGTGCCGCCGGACCGCGAGAACAGCACCGTGGCGCCGCCGGTCGTGACGGTGTTCCCCGCCGCGTCCTTCGCCTGCAGCGTCAGGGTGATCGACCCGCCGGACGCCACGGTCGCGCTCGACACGCTCACGATCGAGCCGGCGGCGGAAATGCCCCCGGCGGTGACGGCCAGCGTCGGCAGCGTCGTGGTGACCGCCGCGCCGTTCACCGTAGCGCCGATCGTCGTGGCCGTGCCCGCCACGATGCCGGTGAACGCCGCGGTGTAGCTGCCGTTGCCGTTGTCGGTAGTGGACCCGATCGAGCCCGTGCTGGTCCCGCCCGACGACGTGAATACCACGATCGCCCCGCCGCTCGTCAGGTTGTTGCCGAAGGCATCTTTCGCCTGGAGCGTGAGGGTCGCCGCGGCTCCGGAGGCGAGCGTGGGAGCCGAGACGCTCACGACCGACTGGGCGGCGGAGATGGCGCCCGCGGTGGCGGTGGCCGTGAACGGGGCCGGGGTGAGTCCCGTGACGCTCGCCTGGAACGTCGCGGCGCCGGTGACCGTCCCGAGCGACACGGAATCCTCCGCGAATCCCAGGCTGTCGGTGATCACGACCGAGTCGCGCACGCTGCCGCCCCCCGTGAGCGCCTGGAACCGGACCGGCACGCCCTTCACACCGAGGAGGTCGGCCGCGGTCACCTGGACGCGCAGCGGCAGCGGCAGTCGCGTGGTGACCGCCCCCGTCTGCCCTCCCCCCGAGAAAGCAGCCACGGCTGTAGGGACGGGAATGAAAGTCACGCGCGTGGAATCCTTCACGCCGTCCGGAGTGACGGCGCGCACGAACATGCTGGCGCGCGCGGCGGGCGCATGGAGCACACCCAGGCTGTCGATGGGGGCGGTGAGCGTGTCGCTCGTCGACCAGCTCACGTAGAACGAACTGATCGCCTTGCCGTTGGAGTCGGCGCTGACCCGGAACGTCTTCGTGCTCAACAGCGTGACCACCGAGTCCCGGGGGGCGATGCGGATGCTCGTGAGCCCCGCCCCGGGACCGACGTACTTGAGACTCACCGATGCGCTGGACGACGTGTCCGGCGCGCCGACCGACACCTGCGTCGTATCGACGCCGCTGAAGAGCACCTGGGTGCCAGCGCGCAACTGGAGCAACAGGAAGAACGTCTCGGGAGACGAGTTGAGCGGCACCGAAAGCGCCAGCCTGAGGGTAGCGCTGTTGGGATCGAAGTAGACCGTGGTGTCCACGACGGTGTCAGTCGCCGGGCGAATGACGGCGACGCGCAGGCTGTCGATCGTGAAGCCGAATGCGGCGAGACTCGCGGGAGAGGCGAGCACGGGACGGATCGCCAGGTAGCCACGCCCGCCCGCCCCCGGTCCAGTGGGGGCCCGGTCGCTGGTGCAGGTCGCCAGGACGGCTACCGACAGCAACGCCGCGAGGCTACGGCGGCCCGGCTGCCGTAGCCTCGCGGAATGCCCAGCCGGGCTTTCGCTTTCGCTCACCTGGGGAGCGTCATTGGTGGGCTCGAATCTGGCACCCGGCGCACCACGTGGCTAGAGAGCCGGCGTCAATTGACCAGTTTGTCCTGAACCACGATGCGGAGTCGCAACGCGGTCAGGTGCGCCTTCCCGGTCACCGTACCCGAGGTAGCGGTCGCGATCGCCCGCATGCCGACGTAGATCGTGGTGTTCAGCAGGCGTTGGTTCAGGACCGCCGGCACGGTGCCCTGGAACGGCGTCGAGCTGGTGGCACCGGGTGTCACGTTCACCGGCACCACGATCACGGCGGGCGTATCGGCGTAGAGCGCCGGCATGGTGTCGAGATAGATCTTCAGCCCCACCGTCCCGGTGCCCGTCGCATTGACGAAATCCACCGCCCCGCTGACGGTGACCGACTCCACCACGGACGAACCGAGACCGGTCACGAGTCCGTTGACCTGTTGCACCGGGATCGTGTCGGGCAGCGGCGAAGGGGCGAGGTACGGAAGCGAGTCCTGCCCCACTCCCTGGAGGAAGCTGAAGACGTCCACGTCGAAGATCAGACGTCCTTCGCCGCACGCCACGGCGAGGGCGAAGGCGGCGACCAGGAGGCGTGAACGCCGGGGCGCTGTCATCAGTAGATCGAAATGGAGGTGGCCATCGTGATCCCGCGCGCGCTGGAGAGCGCGCTCGAATGGGTGAGGAAGCCGACGTCGAGACTCAGCGGCCCGAAGCGCACCCCAGTTCCCCAGCCGATCTGCACCCGCTTGCGCTGATCGCGCGCCACGCCACCCCGCAGCGCCAGTGGCCCGACGCGCTGTTCCACACCCAGCTGGATGCTCGTCCCGCGACCGTTGTTGAGCACCATCGCCCCGGCGGTCGTGTTGGTGCCCAGATCGAGCGAGGCATTGGCCACGTAGGTGACCGGGAGCCGCGTCTTGCTCCGGAAGTGATTCGCCACGAACTGCGAGGCGAGCTTGTTCGTCACGGTGTCCAGGAAGACGCTGTCGGCACGTGTGTCCGACCAGGTCAGGGTGGCGCCGAGGTTGTTGACGCCCAGGCCGACCTCGACCGGCCCGGTCACATACACGAACC
>DATDED010000409.1:0-6378 GCA_036523455.1 Gemmatimonadales bacterium | reverse complement strand
CAAGGAGTCGCAGGCGCATGATCAATTGTGCAGCGCACCCGGGCACGCGGTCAACTCCGTCTCAGGAGCACTCTCGGGCGCTTGACGTCACGCCGCCCCAGGAACTCGCCCAGCGGAGCGAGCCGCTCGATGTGGTCGCAGAAGATCTTGAGCGTCGCGAGCAGTGGAACGGCGAGGAGCCCCCCGGGAATGCCCCAGATCCAGAACCAGAAGGCGAGGCTGACGAGCAGGGCCACGGGGTTCAGGGCGAGCCGATGGCCCAACAGCAGCGGGCTGACGACGTTCGCCTGGATCAGGTTGATCGTGAAGAAGGTGACTGGGATCAGTAGCGCGTGCCCGACGTCGTTGAAGGAGGCGACTGCACCGAGGGTAAGGATGACCACGAGGCTGAGCGCCCCCAGGTACGGGATGAATTCGAGCAGGATGACGAGCGCACCCCACAAAACGGGGTTGGGCATGCCGAGCGCGTACAGCGCAGCTGCGACTACGGCGCCCTCGATCGCGTTCACGGTCAGGGTGGTGAGGAGGTAGGTCGAAATCGACTCCTCGGTGGCCTTCGCGATCTCGATCGCCTTGTTCCGGTCGCGCACGTTCGGCAGGCCCCTGATCAGCTTCTGAAGGAAGAGGTCGCCCGCGGCGAGCAGGAAATACAGGAGAATCATGACCTCGAGCAGGCCGGCGAGAAACCGCTGCGTCGAGCCGAACAACCGCGACACGACGCTGGGACCGCGCACCACCACTTCGGTGGGCTTCGTGGTTCCCGTCCCCCCTCCCGCGACCCCGCCTGCTGCGCTTTCGACCTGCTCGGCGGTCTTGGTCATCCGCTGCAGCGGCTTGAGCAGCCGTCGCAGCCGGCTCTGCGCCGTCGCCAGGGTCTCCGGTGCGTGTTCCGCCCAGTCCTGCACCGGACCCGAGAGGTCGTAGACGCACAAGCCGCCTACCCCCACCAGGGCGAGGAGCACGATTCCAGCAGCCAGCGGCACTGGCACGTGCCACCGGACCAGCGCCCGCACGGCCGGGCTGAGGAGGAAATCGAACAGCAACGCGAACACGATTGGGAGGAGAAAGCTGCGGGCGAAATAGAGCGTGTAGAACACGGCCAGCACCGCGAGCACGGTGATGCTGACAGGCCAGTTCTTCCGATCGTCGTCCATGCAGCGACGATAAACCCTTACGGGGCAGGCGGCCACGCCCTAGTTTTGGCAACCACGCATCATGGCCGACACCCCCGCGTTCCAGGACTCCCGCCTCACCGAGCAGCGCAACCCGCGCACCGAGCGCGTCGACGTCGCGTCGAGCCTCGAGATCGTGGACCTGCTGAACGCCGAGGACCGGGCCGTCCCCCTGGCCGTGCACGGCCAGCGCGAGCCGATCGCGCGGGCCATCGACCTCGTGGTGGACGCGTTGCGGACCGGGGGGCGGCTGGTGTACGTCGGCGCCGGTACGTCGGGGCGGCTCGGGGTCCTCGACGCGGCCGAGTGCCCGCCGACGTTCGGCACGAGCCCGGACCTCGTGGTCGGCGTGATCGCGGGCGGGTATCCGGCGCTGGTGAAGAGCGCCGAAGGCGCTGAGGACGACGTGAACGGCGGGATGGCGGCGATGGACACGGCGCGGGTGTCGCCGCACGACGTCGTCGTGGGGATCGCGGCGAGCGGCACGACGCCCTTCGTGCGCGCCGCACTGTCGCGCGCGCAGACGATCGGCGCGCGCACGGTCATTATCTCGTGCTCCCCGCCGCCCAGGCTGCTGGTCGACACCTGCGACGTGACGATCGTGCCGCTGGTCGGGCCCGAGGCGCTCACCGGCTCGACCCGCATGAAAGCGGGCACCGCCACGAAGCTCGTCCTGAACACGATCTCGACCGGCGCCATGATCCGGATGGGCCGGGCCTACGGCAACCTGATGGTGGACCTGATGGCGCTGAGCGCCAAGCTGGTGGACCGGGGCGAGCGCATCGTGATGGAGGCGTGCGGGGTGAGCCGCGAGCGGGCCCGCGCCGCGATCGAGGCGGCGGACCGGAGCGTGAAGCTCGCGATCGTGATGGTCCGGGCGGGTCTCGACCAGGACGAGGCGCGGCGCCGGCTCGAGGCGGCCGGCGGGTTCGTGCGCCACGCGGTCGGCGATCCTCCGCCGTCCCCGCCGCCGCCCGACGTGCCGTGACCGATCACCTGGCGATAGGCCTGATGTCGGGGACCTCGCTCGACGGGGTCTCGACGGCCCTGGTACGGCTCGACGCCGCGGCGAGCGCGGCGCAGCTCATCGCGTTCCGGCAGGAGCCGTACTCGTCGGCCGAGCGGGGCGCCATCATCGAGGCGATCGCGCGCGGTGGGGCGAAGGAGCTCTCCCTGCTGCACGTGGCGCTGGCGGAGCGCTTCGCCGGGGCGGCGCTGCAGCTGCTCGCCGGGGCGCGGGTGGCGCCCAGGGATCTCTCCTTCGTGGCGTCGCACGGCCAGACGATCTGGCACGAGCCGGGCCGGGCGACGCTGCAGCTCGGCGATCCCGCCGTGCTCGCCGAGCGGCTCGGCGTGCGCGTGGTGAGCGACTTCCGCTCGCGTGATGTGGCGGCGGGCGGGCAGGGCGCCCCGCTCGTCCCGCTCGCCGACGTGATGCTGTTCGGCCACCCGGAGCGCGGGCGCCTGCTCCTCAACCTGGGCGGCATGGCGAACGTCACCTGGGTGCCGCGCCGCGGCGAGACGCAGGGGGCGCTCGCGTTCGACACCGGGCCGGGCGTCGCGGTGATCGACGCGGTCACGCGGCGCCTCGACCCCGAGGCCGCCTACGATCGCGACGGCGAGCGCGCCCGTCGCGGCCGGGTCTCCCCGAAGGCGCTGGCGGCGCTGCTGGCCGATCCCTACTTCGAGCAGGCCCCGCCCAAGAGCACGGGACGCGAGCGGTTCGGTCAGGCCTGTGCCGAGCGCGTGCTCGAGCTGGCGGGGGCGGGCAACGACGCCGTCGCCACCGCGACCGCGCTGACGGTGGAGAGCGTGGCCCGCGCGCTCGAGCGCTGGACGCCGGCTCAAGGGTCGGACGAGCTCGTCATCTCGGGCGGCGGGGCGCGGAATCCGGCGCTGGTCGAGCAGCTCGCGGCGCGGGTGCGGCCGCGCCCGGTGCGCGCCTTCGACGAGCTGTTCTTCGACGGGGAAGCGAAGGAGGCGGTCGCGTTCGCGTTTCTGGGACTGCTGACGCTGCTGGGAAAGGCGGGAAACCTCCCCGCGGCGACGGGGGCGCGTGGGCCGCGGGTTCTGGGGCACGTGACGCCTGCCTGAACGAGCACGGAGCAGGGAGCACGGAGCTGGGGTGAACTGCTCTGTGCTCCGTGCTCCTTATCGAGTCCGGATCCCCAGTCTGTTCAAGTAGTCAGTAACGGCGCTCACCGGCACGGCGAGAATGATCTTGCCGTTGGATTCCTGCACGCCGCCGTACAGCACGGCGATGACGCGGCCGTCGTGGTCGAAGATCGGGCTGCCCGAGGATCCCGGGGCGCCATACCCGTCCACCTGCACCACGCTGGGGAGCACCTTGCTGGCGGTGCCGACGGTGAGGGTGGGGGAGGCGACGACGTCCATGCCCTGGCCTTCCATCGGCAGGTCGAGGCCGAGCGGGTAGCCGATGATGGCGACGGGGTCGCCGCGCTCCAGGCTGCGCGGGTCGTGCTGCAGGCCGAGCACCCGCGGGGTGCCGCCGGCGATGACCACGCGCAGCACGCCGATGTCCGCGCCGTCGGCCACGCCGATGAAGCGGCCCTGGAACCACTGACGGCTGCCGGAGAACTTGACCGCGATGCGGCGCGGCGTCCTGTCGCCGTTCTCGCCCACCAGGACGTGCTTGTTGGTGACGAGCGTGCCCTGGGAATCGACGGCGAAGGCGGTGCCCGAGAAGCGCTCCGTCTCGGAGAACTCGACCAGCACGAGCGCGACGGCGTTCTGGTTGCGCGCGGAGATGGCGCGGTAGTCCACCGCGCCCGCGCCGGTGATCAGCAGCTGGCGCGCCTGCGCCTGCTCGATCTGCGCGCGCAGCCGGGAGACGGCGCCGGCGTCGCTGCCGGCCTGGGCGAGCTCGCGGTGCAGCCGCTCGATTTCGGCGACCGCCTGCTGGTTGGCCTCGCGCAGCCCCTGGACTTCCGTCTGGAACTGCTGCGCCGTGCGCTGCGCCTGCTCCGTCACGCTGTCGGCCCAGGCCTTGATGCGCGCGATGTCGGCCTGGCGCTCGCGCGCGCCTCGCCAGATGACGAAGCCGGCAAGTCCGATGACGACCACCACCAGGGCGAGCGACGCCGCCACGGTGCGGCGCATGGGACGCGTCGCCATCTCGATGATGGCGGTCGTCGAGCGGGAGCGCGGGCGCCGGGGCGCCGGCTCGCGCGTGACCGGCGCCACGGCCGGAACGACCTGCTTCGGCTGCGACAGGCGGCCGGCGGCCGCGGCGGCCGTGGCGGTGGGCTCCGCCGTGACGTCGCCCTCCACGATGTGGAATTCGAGCGCCGGCCCCTTGGCGCCGAAGCCGATCACGTCGCCGTCCCGCAGCACGCGGTCGCCTTCGATCCGCTGCCCGTTGACGTAGGTGCCGTTCTTGCTGCCCAGGTCCTGGAGCACGAAGCCGTCGGTCCGCGTGATGATGGCCGCGTGGCGCGACGACACGTCCAGGTCGCGCTCGGCGTCGAAGCGCACGTCGGAGAGGGGGTGACGACCGAGGCCCAGGTAGGCCTTCTGGAACGTCTCGACCTGCCCGGCGCGCGCGCCGGACAGGAACTTGAACTGGGCGCTCACGGCGTGGCGGTCGACCTCTTCCAGACCATGGCGGCGATGAGCAGCGCCGCCCCGATGAGCAGGAGCAGGAGTTTCCAGCGGATAACCGGACCCTGCTGGGCCGCGGGCACCGGCGGCTTGCTGCCGCGGTACACGGGCACCGGGTCCGTGCTGGCCTCGGTGTCGATCAGCGGGAAGACCTGGTGGCCGACTTCCTCCGCGCTGGCGGCGGCGCGCAGGCCGTCGCCGTCGAGCCGGGCGACCACGACGGTGATGTTGTCCGGCCCGCCGCGTTCGTTCGCGAGCGCCACCAGCCGGTCGCAGACGGCCGTGAGGTCGCGCGTCTCGGACACCAGTCGCGCGATCTCCTCTTTCTTGACCTGTCCCGACAGGCCATCGGAGCAGAGTACCACAGTGTCGCCGCGGCGGATCTCCTGGTGCGTGAGATCGACCTTGACCTTGGCGTCGGGGCCCAGCGCCTGGAGGATGATGTTGCGGCGCTCGCTCTGCGCCGCTTCCTCCTCGGTGAGCTCGCCCGCTTCGACGAGCCGCTGCATCAGCGACTGGTCCTTGGTGAGCTGATGGGCGGCGCCGTCGCGCACCAGGTAGGCGCGGCTGTCGCCGACCTGGGTGAGATAGAGGTGGTCGCCCAGGATGCCGACGGCGGTGGCGGTGGTGCCCATGCCGCGGTTCTCGGGGTGTGCCTTGGCGTAGTCGTGGATCTGCTGGTTCGCGGTCTCGACGGCCTCCTTGAGGCGCAGCGCGAAGCGCTGGCCCGTCGCCTCCTCCTCGCGCAGCCAGGAGCCGACCAGCTCCTTGTAGACCGTATCGGTGGCCATCTCGCTCGCGAGCTCGCCGGCCGCGGCGCCGCCCATGCCGTCCGCCACCATGAGGAGCAGTCCGCGGTCGCCCAGCTCGTACTCGCGCTCGGACACGGGCGCGGTGCAGTCACGCCGCGACAGATCCGCCACGAGGAAGTTGTCCTCGTTGTGGTCGCGGGCCTTGCCGAGATCGCTCTTGGCGAACACCCGGATCGTGATTGGCTTCGCGCGTCCGAACATGGGCCTAGGGTTGGAGTTCCGGGTGCTGGACGACGTCCTGACACGACGACATCGAGCTCTTCAGCCCGAGCCCGATACGCGCCCAGCGCAGGGCTGCTTCACGGTCTCTCAAAGTGCGCTGAGCCTGCGCGATCAGGCATGCTGCGAATGCCTTATCCGTGGTGGACACGCCGCGCGTATTGTAGACGACCTGTGCGGAGTCGACGATTATTCCAGCCGGGCTGTCGATCAGGTTGTCCAAAATGTCTCCGGCCTTGCTGGGGTCGATGCCGGCCGGGCGTGAACCGGACAGCGGCGCGGGCTTCACCGTATCCCCGCGGCTCAGCGACACCGGATTCGTCGCCGTGTGTGTAACCGGCGGCGCCTGCTTCGTCGTGTCCGGCATCTGCACCGTCTTCGACGTGTCGGGGTGCGTCGCGGCCAGGTGCGTTGAATCGTTCGCCGCCGGGGATTCCCGCGTCCCATGGCCGCCGAACATCACCCACGCGCCGCCGCCCAGCCCCAGCACCAGCACGAGCCCCACGAACAGCGGCACGAACGAGCGCCGCTTCCCTTCCGCCCGCGGAACCGAC
>DATDED010000408.1:0-4190 GCA_036523455.1 Gemmatimonadales bacterium | reverse complement strand
AGGGCGAGACCGACTACCTCGTCATGGAGCTGCTCGAAGGGGAGACCCTTGCCGAACGCCTGCGCCGCGGGCCGCTGCCGGGACCGGAGCTGCTGCGGCTCGGCGTGCAGATCGCCGACGCGCTGGACCGCGCGCACCGCGCCGGCGTCGTCCACCGCGACATCAAGCCGGAGAACATCCTGCTGCAGGCGGGGCATGCCGTCGTGGCGGACTTCGGGATCGCCCGGGCCATCACGGCGGCGGCCGATTCGCGCATGACCTCGGGCGGGGTGGCCGTGGGGACGCCTTACTACATGAGCCCGGAGCAGGCGGCGGGGGACGAGCACATTGACGGCCGCAGCGACATCTATTCGTTGGGGTGCGTGGCCTTCGAGATGCTGGTCGGAGAACCGCCGTTCTCCGGCACCACGCCGCAGGAGGTGTTGGCGAAAAAGTTGGTGGACAGGCCGAACCTCGCCGCGCTGGAAGCGGTCCCCGGACCCGTGGCAGGGGCGGTGCGGCGTGCGCTCGCACGGTTGCCGGATGACCGGTTTCCCACGGCAGCGGATTTCGGAGCGGCGATGGCGACGCCAGGCCCATCCTCGCTCGGCCGCCGTCGCAGGGTGCCGCTCATCTACGGACTCGCCACCGCCTTCGCGGTCGCGGCTCTGTCGCTGTGGTGGGTCCTGCTGCGTCCGCCACCCCCAGGAGTCGGGGCCTCGCTCGATCCGACCCACATCGCCGTGCTGTACTTCGAGGTGTTGAACGACAGCGCGCGTGTCACGCCGATTGCGGCGGGACTGACCGAGGACCTGATCGATCAACTCGGGCAAGTGGAGCGACTCTCCGTTGTGCCTCCGGAGGGAGTCCGACCGTATCGCTCCGGCCACGCGCTGCTCGATAGCATCGCGCGACGCCTGCAGGTGGGGGCCATCGTGTCGGGAAGCGTCGCCCGCTCCGACGGGCGGCTGCGGGTGATGGTGCGCCTGATCGATGCCGCCGACAGCCGGCAACTCAACAGTCGGGTGCTCGACCAGCCGGAAGGTGAGCTCTTCGCCCTCGAGGATACCCTGGCGGTGAATCTTGCCGAATTCCTCCGCCAGTGGTTGGGAAGCGAGGTCGTGTTGCGCGAGCGCCGAGCGGGGACCAAGAGCGTCCAGGCGTGGGAGCTGGTACAGCGCGCCGAGCAGCTTCGGATGGATGTGAGTCAGCTGTTGCTGCGACACCAACCGGAGGACGCATTGCGGGAACTCGGCCGCACCGATTCACTCCTGGCGACGGCGGAATCCCTGGACCGAGGCTGGATCGTTCCCATCGTGGCGCGAGCCGACCTGGCACGCGCCCAGGCGGTTTCGGTGTGGGAGGAGGGATTCGGATCTCCCGCGGCGAAGGATCTGCTACTGCCAAGCTCGAGGCTGGGCGTAGCGTTTCGCGCGCACATCCAGACGGGGTTGGGCCATGCCGCACGCGCGCTCGCGATCCACCGAGGGGCGCCCGAAGCCCTGGCGGTCCGTGGCCGGCTGCTGTACCAGCTGTACTTCTATTACCCGGCCGTGGGCGACACGCTCCGAGATCAGGCGGAGCGAGACCTCACAGCGGCCGTGGCGGCGAAACCGACGCTGGCGGCGGCCTGGTATTCCCTGAGTGCGCTGTACCAGCAATGGGGCCGCCTTGCGGAAGCAGACGCGGCGGCACGTCACGCGCTCGACGCCGATGCCTTCCTGCGGGAGGCGCCGGGGGTCACAGGCAATCTCTTCTTCTCCGCGCTGGAACGGGAGGATTTCGCAACCGCCCGGTATTGGTGTGCGCAGGGTGCGCGACGCTTTCCAACCTCGCCGAACTTCGCCGATTGCGAACTCCGGCTGTTGGGCTGGACGGCAGACTCCCGCCGGCAGATCGCGTCGGCCTGGGACCTGCTTGCGAGGGCCGAGCGACTCGATTCCAACCAGGTGTTGTGGGCGGACCGACGCCTGATGGTGGCTGCGGTCATCGCCCGCGCGGGACTGGCCGAGAGCGCGAAGGCCGTTCTCGGGCGAATTCGCGCGGGCGTCACCAATCCGGTCGTCCGCGACGACATGATGTTCGCGGAGGGCTATGTGTGGTTGCTGCTGGGAGAACGGGACCACGCGCTGGCTCTGCTCGCCCGCTACCTCGCGGCAAACCCCCAATACCGACAGGCCGTGGCGCGGAGCCCCTGGTGGCGTCCGTTGCACGCTGACCCCCGGTTCCTGGCTCTGCTGAGATCCTCGCCGTAGCCGGGGCGGCGCACGACACGTCCGGCGCCGGGCTTGCGTCCCGTGTCACCGGTTTCGCGCGGTCGCGATCACTCGTAGATACTCGGCCCGCATCTCTGCCGCGTAGGCGACGCCATAGAGTCGCTCGTAATACGGGATTACGAACTTGTCGATGGCGGGCAGGGTGAAGAAGACAGCGTCCAGTTGCCTCGGTGTGAAGCGCCTGTGCACGGCCAGCGAGCCTCGGGAGAACATGCTGATCGTGATGCTGTCGACGGCGCTCTCGGGGAGTACGATGGAGTTGGCCGATCTGGTGGAATCGGGACAGTTCGAGTACATGTCGTGGCGCCCGGGACAAGCATCGACCGAATACATGAGCGTCCGCAGTCCGGAATCCGGGGGGGCTGTGTAAGGGCCGAACACTGCATACCCGGCGACCCCGCCCACTACCGCCGCCGAGTCGCGATTCGTGAACACACCGAGCACGCGGTTCGGGAATCGCCAGGCGGCGACTACCCAGACCCGCTCTCCCGTCCGGTAGCCGTCTACCGCCTCGCCGAGCCGCTTGAGAAGCGATGCCGTCATCGTCGTGTCGGTGGGAGACTGCGCTTGGGCGGAGCGCCCCAGGATCATGCCGAGGAGCAACGCGCCGATGCGTGCGTACCTGCAGGTAGAAAGGCTACGGTCACACATTTTGATATCCTCCAGGGCGAACAGTGGCTGAGGCCCTTGATAGCTACTCCGACTCAGTCAACCGCCCGTCAAGTCCGTCGCGGTAGCCATGGCGAGGCTCCTTGGCTTCCCGGGGTTGAGGAGCAAAACCCCAATCCTGTCCTAACCATGCTCCGGACAAGAGGTTGGCCGCCGACGCCGGCTGGGGGCGTGCGGCGGCCGATTGACGGCCGCTTGACCCCTCACCCCCGAGATTGGGAGGCGATTCGGCGTCCGTGTAAGGCGGGCGCCGATGGCGGAGGACGGCGTGGAACGGTACCCTGAAACTTGGGCTCTTCGAGGCCGACAGGTCGAGCGACGCAAGACCATGGCCGAGCTGCGCAATCGGTTGGAAACCGCCCTCGCCGGGCGGTATGCCATCGGTCGGGAGATCGGCCGCGGGGGGATGGCGATCGTCTACCTCGCCAACGATCTGCGCAATGAGCGCGACGTCGCGCTGAAGGTGCTGCGCCCCGAGCTGGCGGTCACGCTCGGCCCCGAGCGCTTCCTCCAGGAAATCCGCTTCTCGGCGAATCTCGCGCATCCCCACATCCTGCCGCTGCACGACTCCGGCAACGCGGACGGCTTGCTGTTCTACGTCATGCCGTTCGTGCGCGGCGAGTCGCTGCGCGACCGGCTGGAGCGCGAGGGGCAGCTCCCGCTGGTGGACGCGCTGACGATCGCGCGCGAGGTCGCGGATGCCCTGGACTATGCGCACCGCGCCGGCGTGGTGCACCGCGACATCAAGCCCGAAAACATCCTGCAGCTGGAAGGGCACGCGGTGGTGAGCGACTTCGGGATCGCGCGGGCGATCAGCGCGGCGGGGTCGCGGGTGACAGCGGTGGGGACGACGGTGGGGACGCCCGACTACATGAGTCCGGAGCAGGGGGAGGGGAAGGGGCCGCTCGACGGACGGAGCGACATCTACAGTCTGGGGTGCGTGCTGTTCGAGATGCTGGCGGGGATGCCGCCGGCGGCGCTGACGCCGCCCGAGGGGCCGGCGGCGGGTCCGTTACGGTCGCGGGACCGGCTGGCGGAGCTGATGGCGCTGCGGCCGTCGGTGCCGCCCGAGGTGGCGGGGATCGTGGCGCGGATGCTGGAGCCGAAGCCGAAGGACCGGTTCGCGACGGCGGCGGAGGCGGCGGAGGCGCTGGCGGCGCCGAGCGGTATCTGGACGCCGCGCAGCGTGCTGGCGCGGCGGCGGCGGCGTTGGGGGGCCGGGCTGGCTGCGGTGGCGGGGCTTGGCGCCGTGGTCGTTGTCGTGCG
>DATDED010000407.1:0-8737 GCA_036523455.1 Gemmatimonadales bacterium | reverse complement strand
CGGCGAAGGATGCGGCGGCCGTCATCGCCATCGGCGCCTGCGCCCACTGGGGCAGCGTCCAGGCCGCCCGGCCCAATCCGACCGGCGCGGTGGGCGTGAGCGAGATCATCAGAGACAAACCGCTCGTGAACATCGCCGGCTGTCCGCCGATCGGTGATGTCGTCACCGCGACGGTCGTGCACTACCTGACGTTCGGTCGGCTGCCCGAGCTGGACCACGAGAAGCGGCCGATGTTCGCGTACGGAAAACGGATCCACGACCAGTGCCCGCGACGCGCCAACTTCGACGCCGGCCAGTTCGTGGAGAAGTTCGACGACGACGCGGCGCGCCACGGGTGGTGCCTCTACCACGTCGGCTGCAAGGGGCCGGCGACCTACTCTCCCTGCCCCATCTTCCAGTGGAACACGCGCACCAGCTGGCCCATCGGCGCCGGGCACCCGTGCATCGGCTGCACCGAACCGGGCTTCTGGGACACGATGACCCCATTCTACGGACGCCTGCCGAACGTGGCCGGCTTCCCGGTCGAGCGCACCGCCGACACCATCGGGCTGTCGCTCGCCGTCGGCGCCGCGGCGGGCGTGGCGGCCCATGCCGTCGCGACCGGTGTCCACCAGGTACGCGAGCGGCGCAAACTACCCGTTGTCGAGACCCCCACGCAGGGCGAGGGAGGCGGCCATGGCCAGCACTAGAGTCGTCGTCGACCCGATCACCCGGATCGAGGGACATCTGCGCATCGAAGCGCAGGCGGAGAACGGGCGCATCAGCAAGGCGTGGGCGAGCTCCACGCAGTTCCGCGGCATCGAGATCATCATGCAGGGCCGGGACCCGCGCGATGCCTGGGCGTTCACCCAGCGCATCTGCGGTGTGTGTACCGTGGTCCACGCGGTGGCCTCGTGCCGCGCCGTGGAGGACGCGCTCGACATCCACATTCCGGCCAATGCCAATCTGATCCGCAATCTCATCCACGGCATGCAGTTCGTGCAGGATCACGTGATCCACTTCTATCACCTGCACGCGCTGGATTGGGTAGATGTGGTGAGCGCGTTATCGGCCAACCCCGCCGACACCGCCGCGATCGCGAAGAAGGTGTCTCCCTGGCCCAACAACTCCGAGACGTACTTCAGCGACGTGCAGAACCGGCTCAAGACCTTCGTCTCGGGAGGTCAGCTCGGCATCTTCACCAACGGCTACTGGGGCCATCCGGCCTACAAGCTCCCGCCCGCGGTGAACCTCCTCGCGGTGGCACACTACCTCGAGGCGCTCGACTGGCAGCGCGACGTCATCCGCCTGCACACCATCTTCGGCGGCAAGAACCCGCACCCGAACTTCCTGGTGGGGGGCATGGCGTCGGCGATCAACCTGGACAGCACCGCGACGATCAACGCCGAGCGGCTCACCGACATCCACGACATGATCAAGCGGGCCCAGACGTTCGTAGAGCAGGTGTACTGGCCCGACCTGGTCGCGGTGGCGGGGTTCTACAAGGATTGGGCGGCGATCGGGGGAGGCACGGGGAATTACCTCGCCGTCGGCGAGTTTCCCGACTACGACGTGCGGGATCTCAGCACGCTGTACTTCCCGCGCGGCATCGTGCTCAACAAGGACCTGTCCAAGGTCCTGCCCTACGATCACATGAAGGTGCAGGAGTACATCAACAGCTCGTGGTACGAGTACGCCAAGGGTGACGAGGTGGGGCTGCATCCCTACGAGGGGGAGACCAAGGCGAAATACACCGGTCCCCCGGCGCCCTGGACCTACCTGCAGGACCAGCAGAAGTACACGTGGATGAAAGCCCCACGCTACGACGGGCAGCCGATGGAGGTGGGACCGCTGGCGCGCATGCTGGTCGCCTACGCGTCGGGCCACAAGGAAGTACAGGAGATGGTGGGGGCGACGCTCAAGGCCCTCAACGTCGGGCCGGCGGCGCTGTTCTCGACGCTGGGGCGGACCGGAGCACGGGGCATCGAAACCGTGTTGCTCGCCCGCCGGTTGTCGGTGTGGTACGACAAGCTCGTGGCCAATATCAAGAACGGCGACACCCGCACCTTCGACGACTCGAAGTGGGATCCGGCGAAATGGCCCGCCAAGGCGCAGGGGTACGGCTACCTCGACGCGCCGCGCGGCGCGCTGGGGCACTGGGTGCAGATCGAGGACCAGAAGATCGCCCGCTACCAGTGCGTCGTCCCCAGCACGTGGAATTGCTCGCCCCGGGACGGGAAGGGCGTGCCGGGACCGTATGAGGCAGCGCTCATGGACAACCATCCACTGGTCGATCCCGAGCGGCCCATCGAGATCCTGCGCACCATCCATTCGTTCGATCCGTGCATGGCCTGTGGGGTGCACGTGCTCGACGCGACCGGCCGTGAGGTCACATCGGTGAGGGTCCAATGAGGACCGCCGCGGAGCGGACCTTGTCGCTCGCCCGCAAGGTCCCCCCACCCAGCGGCGAGTACCGCTGGGTATACCTGTGGGAGTGGCCGATCCGGGCCATGCACTGGCTCGCCGCCGGCTCGATCGTCGTCCTCGCCTTGACAGGCTTCTACATCGGGCGGCCGTACTTCATCACGAGCGGCGAGGCGAGCGCGCACTACCTGATGGGAACGGTGCGGTTCATTCACTTCGTCGCGGCCGGGGTGTTCGTGGCCACGGCGATCGTGCGGGTCTACTGGCTATTCGCTGGAAACCAGTTCGAGCGGCTGCGGGCATTGTTCCCGATACGCTCACGCGACTGGGTGAATCTCTGGAAGATGGTGAAGTTCTATTTCATGATTCAGCCCGAGAAGGCGCCGAGGTATCTGGGGCACAACCCGCTGCAGCAGCTGAGCTACACCGCCCTTTACGGGGTGGCAGCCGTTCAGGTGTTCACGGGATTCGCGATGTACGGCCAGGCGAACCCGGGCGGCTTCTTCTATAAGGCGTTCGGCTGGGTCGCGAACATGCTGGGCGGCATCCAGGAAGTGCACTTCGTGCACCACGTGTTCACCTGGCTGTTCCTGGTTTTTTTGCCGATCCACCTGTACCTCGCGGTGCGGGCCGACAACCTCGAGCGCACCGGAACCATCTCCTCGATCATCTCGGGTGGTCGCTTCGTGCCCCGTGACGAGCACTATGTCGATCAGTGAGGGCGGCGGCGGGACCGTCGTCATCGGACTGGGCAACCCGATCATGGCCGACGACGGCGTGGGAATCGCGGCGCTCGAGCGGTTGCGGGCGGCCGGGGCGCCGCCGGGCGTCGAGCTGGTGGACGGCGGGACCTGGGGGATGAATCTGCTCCCCGTCATCGAGTCGGCCGACAAGCTGGTGTTGATGGATGCGATCGACGCCGGCGGGGAGCCGGGCACACTGCACGTACTGGAGCGAGCGCGCATCCCGCGCTATCTGGCGACCAAGATTTCGCCTCATCAGGTGGATCTGTGCGACGTCCTGGCGCTGGCCGAGCTGCGGGGGACGCTCCCCGAGGACACCGTCGCCATCGGGCTGCAGCCGGCCCGCGTGGAGATGTCCTGTGAGCTGAGCGACGCCGTTCGCGTCCGGGTGGACGACCTCGTGGCCGCCGTCACGCGCCGCCTCGCGGCGTGGGGGCACGGGGTCGAACCGCCGGTGGCCCCGGCGCATGCATGAGCTCGGCCTGGCGCTCGAGGTCTGCCGCATGGCCGAGGAGCGCCTCGGTTCGGACGCCCTCGCGTCAGTGCGCGCCATCGGCATCGAGGTCGGCGACGACGCCGGGATAGAGGTCGGGAACTTCCAGTTCTGTCTGGAGACGCTGCTGGATGAGCCGCCGTTTCGAGGCGCGCGTCCGTTGATCCTGCGTCGGCCCGGTCCGGTGCTGCGCCTCGCGTATCTGGAGGTGGACGATGGCCGTCCGGACGATTGACGTTCGCGAGCGGATCATGGCCAGAAACGACGAGCTCGCCGAGCAGGTCCGCGACCGCCTGAACGCGTCGCACGTGCCGGCGCTGAACCTCGTCTCGTCGCCGGGGGCCGGCAAGACGCTCCTGCTCGAGCGCACGCTCGCCGACCTGGGCCACGAGCTGGTGCTCAGCGTGATCACCGGGGACGTGCAGACCCAGAACGACGCCGACCGCCTCGCGCGTCACACCGACCGGCTGGTCCAGGCCGTCATCACGGCCGGCGCCTGCCACCTCGACGCCCGCCAGATCCTCACCGCGCTGGACGCGATCGATCTGGGCGCGACGGACCTGCTGTTCATCGAGAACGTCGGCAACCTGGTCTGCCCGGCCAGCTGGGATCTCGGGGAGAACGCGAAGGTCGTGCTGTTCTCCGTCACCGAAGGCGAGGACAAGCCGGTCAAGTATCCGAAGATGTTCCAGCAGGCCCGCACGGTGGTGCTGACCAAGCTCGACCTGCTCCCGCACGTGCCGTTCCGCGTGGAACGGGCGGTCGAGTACTGCCGCCAGGTGAATCCAGCGCTGGAGTTCCTCTCCACCTCGGCCCTCCTGCCCGGAGGCCTGGAGGAATGGTACGCCTTCCTGTGGGCCCAGGTGCGGAGCAAACAACCGCCCCGGACCGTGCGGTAGCCGGATGATCATCCCCGCAGCGGTGCGGTCCGAGCATGAGACGCTGCACCGGGATCTCGCGGAAGCGACGAAGGCCCCCGGGCGCATCGGTGAGGCGGCGCGGACCCTCGCCGCCATCATGCATCCGCATTTCCTGCGCGAGGACGAATACGCCATGCCGCCGCTCGGCCTGCTCGTCCGGCTGGCGCACGGCACGGTCTCACCCGACATGGCCGAGGCGCTGCCGCTCATCGCGCGCCTCAAGACGGAGCTGCCGCTGATGCTGGAAGAGCACCGGGCCATCAAGGGAGCTTTGCTGCAGCTCGAGCAGGTCGCCGCGGCGGAAGGAAACGACCGGTACGTCGAGTTCGCGCACCGCCTGATGCTCCACGCCGAGTCCGAGGAAGAGGTCCTGTACCCGGCGGCGATTCTGGTGGGCGAATACCTGAAACTGAAGCTGCCGTCCGCCGCGCAGGCCCCCATCCATCGATAGGAGAGCCGGACCATGTGCTTGGGCGTTCCGGGCAGAGTCCTCGAGGTGCACGGACAGACCGCGACCGTGGACTTCTTCGGCGTGCGCCGTGAGACGCGGCTCGACGTCGTGGACGAGCCGGTGGTACCGGGCGACTACATCCTGAATCACGTGGGCTTCGCGATCCGCAAGATCCCCGCCCACGAGATCGGCGAGACGCTGTCGTTGTACGAGCTGCTCCTCAAGGAAGCCGAGGGCGACATCATGGCCACGGACGTCCGGGGCGAGATCTCCGCGGCCCGTGACCAGGAGCGGGAGCGCGGCAATGCCTGAGGTCCAGATGACCGAAGGCGCGAGCGAGCTGCGGTTTCGCGATCCCGCCAAAGCGCAGGCGCTGTCGGCCGCGCTCGCCCGGGTGACGGCGGAGATCGGTCGCAAGCCGGTGTCGGTGATGCACGTGTGCGGCAGTCACGAGCAGTCGATCGCCAAGTTCGGGCTGCGCGCCGTCCTGCCGCGCGACCTCAACGTCATCATGGGACCGGGGTGTCCCGTCTGCGTGACCGACGTTCCCGAGGTCGACGAGGCGATCGTGCTCGCCCAGGACGGCGTGCGCATCGCCACCTACGGCGACATGCTGAAGGTGCCGGGGAGCGTATACTCGCTGGCGGACGCGCAGGCCCGCGGCGCCAGGGTGGACGTGGTCTACAGCGCGGCGCAGGCCGCCGAGCTGGCCCGCGACACCACCGAGGACGTGGTCTTCTTCGCGAGCGGGTTCGAGACCACGGCCGTCGCCACCGCCGCCGTGGTGCTCGCCGATCCACCCGCCAACTTCTCCGTGCTCTCGGCGCACAAGTACATCCCGCCGGTCATGGAGATCGTCGCGGAGATGCCGGACACCCACGTCGAGGGATTTCTCGCCGCGGGCCATGCGGCCACGATCACCGGCTCGGCGATCTTCGAGCGCTTCGTGGAGCGGCACAAGATCCCGGTGGTGGTCGCCGGGTTCGAGCCGCTCGATATCCTGAGCGGCCTCGTAAAGCTGGTCGAGCTGGTGCGCGACCGGACGCCGCGGGTCGAGAACATGTTCCCGCGCTGCGTGACCCCGGAGGGCAACAAGAACGCCCAGGAGGCCCTGTGGCGCGTCTTCCGGACCGTGGGCGGCAACTGGCGTGGCATCGCGCACGTCCCCAACGGCAACCTGCGGCTGCGCGACGAGTTCTCCGGAGTGGATGCCCGCAAGAAGTACCGCATCGACGTGCGCCGCCTCTGGACCCGCGCTCCCTCAGTGCTGACGCAACGCTGCATCTGCGGCACGATCATGGCCGGGACCGCCTCGCCGCACGACTGCCCGTTGTTCGGCAAGGAGTGCGTGCCCGACTCACCGGTCGGGGCCTGCATGGTGTCGAGCGAAGGCACCTGCAAGATCTGGTACCAGTACGGAGGACTTCCCGACCTATGACAGCGACCACGACGGCCCGCGGGGGCGACGCCGTGATCACCCTGCGCCACGGCGCCGGCGGCCGCGCGATGCGCCAGTTGATCGGTGAGACGCTCGCGGCCGGCTACCTGCAGACTCCCCTGCCGGTCGAGGGGATCGGGCTCGCGGCGATGGACGACGGCGCTGCGCTGCGCGTGGGCGACCGCTGGCTGGTGGTCACCACCGATTCGCACGTGGTACATCCCATCTTCTTCCCGGGCGGCGACATCGGCCGGCTCGCGGTCGCCGGCACCGTCAACGACCTGGCCATGATGGGGGCCACCACGCCGCTCGGACTCACCTGCGCGATCGTGATCGAAGAAGGGTTCCGGCGCAGCGACCTGGAGCGGCTGCAGCAGTCGATGCAGCAGGCCTGCCGGGAGGCGGGGGTCACCATTCTCACGGGCGACACCAAGGTCATGGGACGCGGCGAGCTGGACGGGATCGTGATCAACACGACCGGCGTGGCGCTCGCCGATGCCGTCGTCCCAGACGCGGGACTGCGGCCCGGCGACCGCCTGATCCTCACCGGCTCCATCGGCGATCACGGCATCGCGCTGATGGTCAAGCGGCACGGCCTGGCGATCGAGGCGGAGCTGCGCTCCGACGTGGCGCCGATCAACGGCCTCATCGCGGCCGCCCTCGCCGCGCGGCCCGGCGCCGTGACCGCCATGAAGGACCCGACGCGCGGCGGCGTCGCGAGTGCGTTGCACGAGATGGCCGAAAAGAGCGGCGTCGGCATCGTGATTCACGAACCCGCCGTGCCCGTCTCGCCGGTGGTGCGGGCCGCGGCCGAAATGCTCGGTCTCGACCCCTTCCAGATCGCGAACGAGGGGAAGGCGGTGCTCGGCGTGGCACCCGACGCGGCCGATGCGGTGTTGGCCGCGCTCCGGGCCCACCCGCTCGGGGCCGACGCCGCGATCGTGGGTGAGTGCGTCGCCGAGCGCGTGGGCCGCGTCATCCTGGACACCGGCCTGGGGCGCCGGCTGCTCGTCGAGGTGGAGGGCGAGCCCCTCCCCCGCATATGCTGAGCCACCAGCCGCGCGTCGCTGTGCTGTCGACCACCCGGGCCCCCGGGCTCGACTACCTGCTGGGGCGCGCGCGCCTCGTGGCGTTCGTCGCCACCGATCCCGCCAACCGGGATCTGGCACGGGTCGCGGACGCGGGAGTTCCGGCGGCGGTCCGGGACATCCGGGCGTTCTACGGGACGGCGGGGCTTCCGCTGAAGGACCTCGATCTGCGGCGCGCGTTCGACCACCAGACGGCAGTGCTGCTCGCCGAGCAGCACCCGGACCTCATCATCACGTGCGGCTACCTGCACATCCTGACCGCCCCGCTGCTCGAGACGTATCGCGGCCGCATCGTCAACGTCCACGACAGCGACCTGCCGTCCTATCCCGGCCTCCACGCGACACGCGACGCGGTGATCGCCGGTGAGCGCAGCACGCGCTCCGTCGTCCACGTCGTGACCCCGGACGTCGACACCGGGCCGGTGCTGGTGCGTTCCTGGCCGTTCCCGACGCACCCGCTGCTGGGGGACGCCCGCCGCTGGGGCGCCGTGGACATCCTGAAAGCGTACGCCTACGCGCAGCGCGAGTGGATGATGCGCTCGGCCTGGGGTCCCCTGATGGATGAGGCGATCCGCTGCTTCGCCGACGGTGCAATGGCGGTCCGCACCCTCGACCCACCGGAGCCTGCCGCCATAGTCGCCGTCGCCCGGGCGGCAGGAGCGGTGTGATGACCGACGTCCCGGTGACCCCCGTGGAGCACATCCACACGACGCGCGAAGGAGCGGTCGGCATCATCACCATGGACCGACCCGAGCGGTTCAACGCGATGGACGTCGCGATGGCGCAGGATTTCCGCAAGGCGGGGATCCAGCTCGCCCGCGACGACACTGTGCGCTGCGTGGTGCTGCGCGGCGTGGAGGGCGTGTTCTCGAGCGGGGCCGATCTCAAATACGTCCGGGCGCGCGGTGACGAGACCGATACCGGCTATCTCCATCCCGAGGGGTCCGGTCCCCAGAAGAGCTACGGCGAGAGCTTCAAGCAGATCCTCGAGTACATCCACAGCACGATCTCCGAGATCAAGCGGGCGCCGAAGCCCTTCGTCGCCGCCGTGGACGGCGTGGCCGCGGCCGGCGGTTTCGGCATCGCCATGGCGTGCGATCTCGTCATGGCCTCGGAGCGCGCGTCGTTCGAGTGGGCGTACCACAAGACGGGGCTGACGGGTGCGGAGAGCTCGACCTTCTTCCTGCCGCGCCTCGTGGGG
>DATDED010000406.1:0-2916 GCA_036523455.1 Gemmatimonadales bacterium | reverse complement strand
CACAGCGGGAAATCGGAGATCTCGTTGCCCGGCATGGCGCGGGCGAGCGCGGCCCAGTTGTGGAATGACGGATCGGTCACCTTGTGGCGGCGCACCTTCCCATCGTGGTCGGTGATCACGACGTGGACGATTTCCCCCCGCCACCCCTCGACCATCGCGACCGCCAGCTCGTCGGGCCGGAGCGGCCCGCAGGGCACGCGCGCCTCGCCCTTGGGGAGCGCGCCCAGCTGTTCGATGACGAATTCCAGGGACCGCTCGATCTCCAGCCGCCGGACCAGCGCCCGCGCGAGCACGTCGCCGGCCCAGGCCGTGGCCACCGGAATGTGCGCGAAGCGGAATATGCCGTACGGGTGATCGTGCCGCACGTCGCGCGCGACTTCGCACGCCCGCGCCACCGGACCCACGTAGCCCTCCTCGACGCACCCGTCCTTGGGCACCACGCCCACGCCCTCGAACCGCGCCTGGACCGAGGCACTGCCGAACAACAGATCGAGCACCGGCTCCAGCTCGTGGCGCAGGGACTGCAGCCGGTCGCGCATTTCCCGCGCCATCTCGGACGGGATGTCGAATCCAGCGCCGCCGGGCCGCACCAGCCCGCGCCCGTACCGGTTGCCGCTCAGCGTCATCAGGAGGTTGAGACACTCCCCGCGCAGCCGCCCCAGGTACGCCGCCGCCGGCGCGTAAGCGACGTCCCCGGCGAGCGCCCCCAGATCGCCGATGTGGTTGGCGAGCCGTTCGATCTCGAGGGCGATCCCGCGGATCGTCTGCGCGCGCGGCGTCTTGCGGCTGCGCGCCAGCGCCTCGAGGACCCCGCAATAGGCGCCGGCATGCCCGATGACCGTGTCGCCGGCGATCGACTCCGCCACCAGGACGCCGCGGTCGGCCTCGAGCGTCTCGAGCAGCCGCTCCACGCCGCGGTGCTGGTACCCGAGCACGATTTCCAGGAACAACACCGCCTCGCCGTGCGCCTGGAAACGGAAGTGCCCCGGCTCGATGATCCCGGCGTGCACGGGTCCCACCCCAACCTCGTGCACCTCATCGCCCTCCACTCGGAAGAACGGATAGGCTTCCCGGTCCACCGCTCCCGCGCGGCTCCGCGGCGCGTGATCGGGGGGGTGCCGCCGCAACGGCTTGAGCCAGGGATGCCCTTCGGGCGTCACGCCGCACTGCTCGGCGATCTCGCGCTCGAACCGGTTGGCCTGCGGACAGACCGCCGCGAGCGCCGCATAGCGCTGCTCCACCAGCGTGCTCGTGGCGCCCAGCTCGCCGGCGATATCGTCGGCCAGAATCGCGACAAGACGGGTCTGGTCGTCTCCCCCCCCGTCGGGGAGACCGAAGAACGAGGCGAGCCGCCAACCCTCGGCCGTCGCCCGGACCAGCGTGTCCCGGAAGTCGCCCAACGACTCGAGCGGCACCGATTCCCACGGGATGGCGCGTCGGTTCCGTAACCCCAGCTCATGGAACGCGGTCACGGCACGGCTCCGCCCAGGGCGGTGGAGGCCCGCGCCAGCAGATCCTGCAGCGGACCCGGGATCGACACGCCCAGCACCAGCGCGGCCAGGGCCAGTACCGCGGGTCCGGCGATGAGCCACCAGCTCTCCCGCACGCGGCGCGCGCCCGGCCGACCCGGCCCGTAGAGCAGCTCCAGGATCGTGACCGCGATGCCGATGAAGATCAATGCGAGCAGCACGAGGGTCACAGCCGCGATCCACGGGTGCCCGTTGCCCCAGGCGGCCCGCAGGATCGTGAGCTCGCTCAGGAACATGCCGAACGGCGGCGAGCCCGTCACCGCGAACAACCCGATCAGCAGCAGGAACCCCGACGCGGGAATGGTGCGCAGCAGCCCGCCGCGCTCCGAGCCGGCGGTCAGCGCGACGTTGCCGGCGGCCAGGAACAGCAGACCCTTGGCCAACGCGTTGTTGACGAGGTGCAACACGCTCCCATACGCCCCCACGCCTCCCAGCCCGAGGCCCAGTACCAGCAGGCCCACGTGCTCCACGCTCGAGTAGGCGAGCAATCGCTTCACGTCGCTCTGCCCGATCACGAATGCCGCGGCCACCGCGAGGGACAGCAGGCCGAAGATGAACAGCGGCGGGCGCGCGAACGACGCCAGACCGGCCGCCATCGTCACCTGCGTCGCCCGCGCGATCCCCAGAAAGGCGCAGCTCGTGAGTCCACCCGCCATGAGTGCGGCGACCAGCGCCGGGGCCTCGCCATAGGTGTCCGGCTTCCAGGTGTGCATCGGGGCGAGTCCCAGCTTGGTGCCGTACCCGACCAGCAAGAAGATGAAAGCAGCCTTGAGCCAGGCCGGGTGGAGCTGCGCGGCGCCGGTGAGCAGGTCATCGAGGACGAGCGGCCGGAGCCCCCCGGACCCCAGGTCGCCCTGCGACGTGGCCAGAAAGAACGTGCCGAGCAGCGCGAGGGCGATGCCCACCGAGGAGATCACCAGATATTTCCACGTCGCTTCGAGCGAGCGCCGGTCGCGCCGCTCGAAGATCAACGGCGCCAGCGCCAGCGTGGTGCCCTCCATCCCCACCCAGAGCAGGGCGAGGTGATGGCTCACCGCGACGAGCGAGGCGGCGGAGAGGAAGGCGAGCAGCCAGGTGGCGAATGCCCGGCGGGCCCGCTCGCGGCGCAGGTAGCCGACCGCGTACGTCGCCACCACCAGGAACAGGGCGCTGACGACGCTCAGGACGGCGAGGCCGAGCGCATCGAGCGCGAGCCACCCGTCGAGCATCGGGGCCGGTTCGGTGACCCACGCGATCGCGACCAGCAGGAGGTGAATCACCGCCACCGAGACGAGCCAGACGCCGTGACGTGTGGCGCGACCACCGCCGTACGCGCCCGCCGCACCCAGCGCGGGAACGAGGATCAGCGCGGCGAGGAGCATCAGTCCTTGAGCTCCGTCAGCCGGGC
>DATDED010000405.1:0-11889 GCA_036523455.1 Gemmatimonadales bacterium | reverse complement strand
CGGCCACAGCCTGCTCGAGGGCGTCCCCGGCCTCGCCAAGACGCTGATGATCCGCACCCTGGCCGACGCGATGGATTTGTCGTTCCGGCGCATCCAGTTCACGCCCGACCTGATGCCGACCGACATCGTCGGCACCGAGATCCTGGAGGAGGAGCACGCCACCGGGCGGCGCTTCTTCAAGTTCGTGCGCGGCCCGATCTTCGCCCATATCGTGCTGGCTGACGAGATCAATCGCACGCCGCCCAAGACGCAGGCGGCGCTGCTCGAGGCGATGCAGGAGCACGAGGTCACCTATGCGGGCACGACCTATCCCCTGGAGCGCCCGTTCTTCGTGCTCGCGACGCAGAACCCCATCGAGCAAACCGGGACCTATCCTCTGCCCGAGGCGCAGCTGGACCGGTTTCTCCTCTACATCCGCGTGGGGTACCCGCGGGAAGACGAGGAGCTCGACATCCTGCGCCGCACCACGGGACGCGCGTCGCCGGAAGTCACCGCGGTGCTCACGGGAAACGACGTGCTCCAGGCGCAGGGGATGACGCGGGAGGTCCACGTCGCCGACGATCTGCTCGACTACGTCACACGCCTGGTGCGCGCGACCCGCCCCACGGAGACCGGCATCCCGTTCGTGCGCGAGTGGACGCGCTGGGGAGCCGGGCCGCGCGCCGGTCAGGCGCTGGTCCTCGCCGCCAAGGCGCGGGCGCTGCTGCGCAACCGGCTCGCGGTCTCGCTCGAGGACCTGCGCGCCGTCGCGCCGCCGGTCCTGCGTCATCGCATCCTGGTCAACTACCGCGCCGAGGCGGACGGAATCGCGGCGGACGACGTGACCGCGCGACTGCTCCACGACGTGCCGGAACCCCGCAGCCCGCTGCGCTAGGCGCCCGGAGTCGCTTGCGCTTCCTCGATCCCAGGACGCTGGCCGCGCTCGGTGACCTGACACTCGCGGCCCGCACCGTCGTCGACGGATTCATGTACGGCGTCCACCCCAGCCGGACGCCCGGCGCCGGGCTCGAATTCAGCCAGTACCGCAGCTACCAGCCGGGGGACGACGTGCGTCGCGTGGACTGGAAGCTGTTCGCCCGCTCCGACCGCTACTTCCTGCGCGACGCCGAGACCGACACGAGTGTCGCCGTCCGCCTGGTGCTCGACGCCAGCGAGTCGATGGCCGAGGAATCGAACGGCCTGTCCAAGCTCGCCTATGGGCGCATGCTCGTGGCCGCGCTCGCGCTGCTGGCGCACCGGCAGGGGGACGCCGTCGGGCTGTATCCGGTGTCGGGGTCGCCCGGCGCACTCGAGCCGCCGCGCCGTCAGCACCAGCACCTCGACCGGGTGCTGCGCACCCTCGAACAGATCTCGCCGGAGGGCGCCTGGCCGCCCTGGGACGAGCTGGAGCGCGTGTTCACGTCCGGCGGGCAGCGCGGCCTCGTCGTCATCGTCAGCGATCTGCACGAGCGGGAAGCCGAGATCACCACCGCCGCGGCCAAGCTCGCGATGCTGCGCCACGAAGTGCTGATGCTGCACCTCGTGGGCCGCACCGAGCTGGAATTCCCCTACCACGGCGTGGTCACGCTGGAGGAGCTGGAAACGGGGCGCCGCGTCGAAGTGGACGCCGATTCGGTGCGTGCTCCCTACCTGGAGGCCCAGCAGGGGGAGCTCACCGCCCTGCGGCGCACGCTGGAAGAGCACGGTGTCTCCTACGCCCGATTCCGTATCGATCAACCGCTGGACATCGCGCTGCGCCAGTACCTCACCACCCGCATGCGGCGTCGCTGACCGATGCTCGGCCTGCTGTCGCCGGGATGGCTCATCGGCCTCACGTCCCTGTCGGTGCCGCTCGCGCTGCACCTCTGGAGCCGGCGCGGCGGACGGCCGATCCGCGTCGGCAGCATCCAACTCCTCCTCGGCGCGCAGCCGGCGACCAGACGCCACTGGGCCATCCAGGATCTGCCGCTGCTGCTCGTGCGGTGCGCGACGCTGGCCTCGCTGGTCGTGGCGCTCGCCGGACCCTACTGGGCGCCGGACGACGCGGTGACGGGGCGCCGGTGGGCGCTGGTCGCGAGCGACCTGGCACAGCGCGACGTCCTGGTGGACTCGTTGACCCGCGCCGGGCTCGAAGTTCACCCGCTCGATCCAACGAACCTCTGGGCGGCCCTGCGGGAGGCGGATCGCGCGGCTCTACGCGGGACGCGATTCGAGGTCTTCGCACCGGACCGGCTGCGATACTTCCGCGGTGAGCGGCCCACAGTCGCCGCCGCCATCGAGTGGCACATCCGCCCGCCGGTGGGGGAGGCCGACATATCCTCTCCGCATCCGGCGCCGCGCCTGGTCACCATCTTCGCCGACGCCGACCGATCGGACGACGCCCGGTACGTGACGGCCGCCCTGCGGGCGGCCGCCGGCGCAACCAGGATCCCCGCGCTCGTGACCCGACTGACCCCTGCGGCCGCACTCGAGACGGCGGCGACGGCGGATTGGATCGTCTGGCTCTCCTCCCGGCCGGTCCCGGAAGCGATACTCGGACGGGTACGTCGTGGTGCCACGGTGCTGACGGACGCGGCCTCCGGCGTCCCGCGCGGCGACCTGCGGAGCCGCATTCTCCTCGTGGGCCAGCCGTCCGACGCGTGGCTCGGTCGCAGCAGCGTGACGGCGGATTCGGGTGCTCCGCTCTGGACCGACGGCAGCGGCCGTCCGCTGCTCACGATGACGCGCGAGGGACTGGGCCTGCACTACCGGTTCAGGAGCCGGTTCCACCCCGCCTGGAGCGAGCTGGTGCTGCGGGGCGCGTTCCCGGAAGCCCTGGCGCGGGTTTGGATCGGCCCTGACTCGTCGCAGTGGCACGCAGGCACCGATCGCCGCGTCGCACTCAGCCAGCTGCTGCCGGCGCGCGACACGAGCGCCCGAACGGAATCCCCGGGTATTCCGCCGGAGCGGCGGCGCTCGTTGTTCATTCCGTTCTGGCTGCTGGCCGTCGCCTGGTTCGGCCTCGAGCGCTGGCTGGCCACGCGTCCCCGCCGGCGACCCGCATGAGCTTGCTCGAGCGATTGGCACGCAGCTGGCGGCGCCGCTGGGTGGGGATCGCCCTGCTCGCGGCCATCGCGTCCGGACTGTGCGTCGCTATCGCGACGGATCGTTGGTTGCACGGCTGGGCCGCGATCGCCGGCGGGGCCGTCGCCCTCGTGATCGGCGTCCTGCTGCTCAGGGGCCAGTGGCGCGTCGACGTCCGGTCCATCGCCCGGCATCTCAACCGCACCGTTCCCGCGGCGGAAGAGAGCGCTGATCTGCTCATCGGCCCTGACGCGACGCTCTCCCCGCTCGAGCGGTTGCAGCGTGAGCGGGTGGAGCGCCGGCTGCTGCAGCTCGACCGCCCGCCACGCCTACCACTCCGCCGGATGGCCATCGCGGGCGGATATGCGGTCACGGTCCTGCTCCTGACGGCGGGGCTCTCCCGCGGCAGCAAGATGACAGGATCGGCGGTCTCCCCGGCCGGACGCCCATCAGCCTCGCGGTCCGTCGCGCCGCCCCGGGTGGTCGACTCCGCCATTCGACTCGACCCCCCGGCATATACCGGCCGCGCGGCCCGGGCGAGCGGTTGGGATGTGGATGTCGAGGAGGGTGCCCACATCACCTGGTGCGTGCGGACCAATCGACCGGTCGACGCGGTGTCGCTGGTGACCGGCGAGGGTGATACGCTCCGCTTCAGCCCGCGCGGTTCCACCGACTATGAGGCCCGCGCGGCGGCCGCGCGCTCGCAGCTCTATCAGCTCGTGCTGCGCGATGCCGGCGCGACGATCACCTCGGACTACCACCGGCTCAGCGTCGTTCCCGACGAGCCACCGACGCTCACCATCGTCCACCCCGAGCCCCGCACGCGCATCGCTCCCGGCGAGCCGCTCGCCGTCCCGCTCGAGGTCGTCGCGGGGGACGACTACGGCGTCGCCGACGCACGGATCGTCGCCACCGTCACCGCGGGGTCGGGAGAAGCGGTGAAATTCCATGAGATCACGCTCGACTTCGACACCCGCACGCCGCAACCGGGCGGCCGCGCGATCGTGCTGCGGCGCACGCTGGACCTCACGGCGCTCGGCATGGCGCCCGGGGACGAGCTGTACTTCTCCGTCGAAGCGCACGACCGGCGCACGCCGCGCCCCAACACGGGCCGCTCGGACACCTACTTCATCGCGCTCATCGACACCGCGCAGGTCACGGTTGCGGACCTGAGCGGACTCGCCGCGAGCGGCCTGCCCGAGTACCTCCGCAGCCAGCGGCAGATCATCATCGACACCGAACGGCTGATCGCCGACGCGGCGCGGATCTCCGTTCCGGTATTCCGGGATCGCTCCAACGCCATCGGGTTCGACCAGCACGCGTTGCGCGACCGCTATGGCGAGCTGGCGGGCGACGAGACGGTCACCCAGGGCACCGAGCCGATCCTGGAGCACCAGCACGACGTCGCGGAGAATACGACCCTCCTCGCGCAGTCGGTGAAGGACAAGCTGCAGGCCGCCCTGGCGCAGATGTGGGAGGCCGAGCTGCGCCTCAGAACCGCCGACCCGCGCGGAGCGCTTCCCTTCGAGTACCGGGCGCTCGACCTGTTGAAGGCGGCGCAGCAGGCCACCCGGGTGTACGTGCAGCGCACCGGGTTCGAGCTGCCACCGTTGGAGCCCGATCGCAAACGACTGACCGGCACCCTTACCGGGATCGGCAACGCCACGCGCCAGCGGCGCGACACGACGCTGCCGGCGCTGCCGGCGGTGCACAGCGCCATTACGACGGTCCAGCGACTGCTGGCGGGCGAGGCGACGCGTCCCGGCGACGTCGAGGACCTGGAGCGTGCCGGGAGGGAGATCGCGGGTCTGGCCCTCGACGCACCGGGCCGTCACCTGGAAACGCTGCGCGCCCTGCGAGCGCTGATTGGATCCCTCGAACACGGCGGCCCCGCAGTGTGTCGCGACTGTGCGCGGCGCGCGGCGCGCGGCCTGTGGCAGGCCCTGCCGGCGGCCGAGCCGGCGGCCGCCGCATTGCACGGCACCGGCAGCGTCGCGCAGCGCTATTTCGAGCTGCTGCGCTCGGACGGAAGGCCCTGACGTGCGGCTACTCCGTCACGCCGCATTGGCCGTCGCCCTGCTGGCCCTCCTGGCCATTGGCCTGCGACCGCACTGGAATCGCCGGCAGCAGGTTGCCGCGGCGATCCTCGTCACGCCCGGGGCCGACGCCGCGACGGTGCGGCGGCTCGCCGATTCGCTGGGCGACGTGCCGGTGCTCCATGAGGTGGCGGATGTGCGACGCAGAGCCGGATTCGGCAGGATTCACGTGGTCGGCTGGGGCCTCGACCCGGACGCATGGCACGCGCTCGATTCGAACCCCGTGACCTTTCACCCATCCCCGCCCGCCCCCGGGATCCTTCGGGCCTCGTGGCCGGCGACGGTTCCACTGGGGGACGCGCTCGTCGTGGAAGGCACCGTCGCGCGCGTTCCCGCGGGCGCCCGCATCGCGCTTCTCGACGTCGGTGGTGTGACCGACTCGGCCGCGCTGACCGACGACGGGACATTCCGGCTCGCGACCCCGACGCGTGCCCTCGGCCGCCTGCTCTATACCCTCCGCGTGTCCATGCTCGACCGCCCCGTCGCCGAGGAGACGCTCGGCGTCACGGTCGTGGCGCCCCCGGCGCCGCGCCTCCTGGTGCTCGAAGCCTCACCCACATTCGAGACGCGCGCGCTGCGCGACTGGTTGGGCCGCCGCCACGGGGAAGTCGCCGTCCGATCCCGCGTCAGCCGCGATCGGTTTCACAGCGAGTTCGTCAATCGGGACTCCGTCTCGTTGACCACCATCAGCGACCGGCTGCTGTCGCTGTTCGACGTGGTCGCGATCGACGGCCGCTCACTCGCGGCGCTGCGTCCCGCCGAGCGGGCAACGTTGCGCGATGCCGTCACGAAGAGAGGGCTCGGCGTCCTGATTGAGCCGGACACGGTGGTATTCGACGCGACCGCTCGATTCAGCGACCGGCGGTTCTTCCTCGATTTCGCCTTGCGGCCTGTCCGCGACCTGGACGTACGATCGGTGCGACCCGTGTGGGCGGGGCTGCGGCGAGGCGAGCGGGCCGTTACCGCGCTGGCGGCTGACCCGTACACGCTGGCCGAGCGGTTCGGCACCGAATCGCTGATCGACGACGGGACTGGCGGCCATCTGGCGCAGGTGACACCCCGCGGAGCCGGTCGTTTGGGGATCAGTCTCATCCGCGCATCGTCCCGTTGGATGCGAACCGGTGAGCACGACGCCTACTCGGCCTATTGGTCGCGGTTGCTGTCGGCGCTCGCCCCGGGGGGCACTCGCCAGGAGAAGTGGGAGATCACCACGCCGGGTCCGTGGCTCGTGAACCGGCCGCTGGGCCTCTCGATGGATGGAGCGGGAGACCACGTCGTGACAACGGTTTCCTCTTCCGGCTCGACCGACTCGGTTTGGCTTGCTCCCGATGAGTTGGCCTCCGGGTCCCGGCTCGGGGTCTTCTGGCCCCGCGCGGCCGGCTGGCATGACGTGGACTCCCACGGAGGCCCAAGCATCTACGCGCAGGCCGCCTCCCCGACCACGTGGTCGAGTCGGCGCAGTGCCGAGCTGCTCGACGCCAGCGCGCGGTTCCTGGTCGAGTCCGGCGCACGCAACGGCCGGAGCGAGGCGGTGCGAGTCACGGTCCCGAGCCCCATGCCACCCATCTGGTTCTTCGGCTTGTTCCTCGTCTGCGCCACCGTGCTGTGGTCCAAATGGCGTGCCGGCTGACCCTTGGCCAAGCCGGAACTGCAATCCCCTCAGTGAGTTGAAACCGTCACTCCCGGTGTCGGGGCGAATTGACACCGAAGCCCCCGCGCCATAAGCTTGCCCCATCCCAACGCCCCCCTACGGGGAGCTCGCGCGTGTCCGTCGAAGCGACTCTGCAGAAGGTGCCGTTGTTCAGCCAGCTGGCCCCCGCCGATCTGCAGCGGGTGCTCGAGGTGGCGCGCGAGCGTACCTACCCCAAGAACTCCGTCATCCTGTTCGAAGACGACCCCGGTGATGCGCTCTACGTGGTCAGGCAGGGACAGGTCAAGGTGGTGTTGATCGGCGAAGACGGCCGCGAGGTGATCCTGTCGGTCCTGGGCGAGGGCGACTTCTTCGGCGAGATGGCTTTGATCGACGACGAGCCGCGCTCGGCGCACGTCATCGCGATGGGCGACTCGACCCTGCTCGTCCTGCGGCGCGAGGATTTCCAGGGGCTGCTGATGCAGACCCCGGGGATCGCGCTCGCGATGCTGCGCGAACTGACGCGGCGGCTGCGCCGTGTGGACGAAAAGGTCGGCAGCCTGGTGCTGCTGGACGTGAACGGCCGCGTAGCGCGACTGCTCCTCGACTTGTCGGATGAAGCGGGCGGCGAACGCATCACGCGCCGTCTCACCCACCACACCATCGCCCAGATGATCGGTTCTTCACGCGAGACCGTGAGCCGGACCATGCGCGAGCTCGTGGACAAGGGCTACATCGAGGTGTCCCGGCGCGACATTGTGATTCGTGACCGCTCGGCGCTGGAAGCCGCGGCCGGCCGGTCGTAACCGGGTGAGCAGGGTCACCGGCCAGCCGTGAGGGGTCGACTTGCCCTACCTTCCCGATTTTCCGTAACTTAGCACCGCATTGGGCGTGCCCGATCGCATGGCCTACACGGCGACCTTCTGGGGGGCGCGAGGCTCCATCCCGACCCCCGGGGCTCACACCGCGCGCTACGGAGGGAACACGTCCTGCGTCGCGGTGGAGGGCCCCGGCGGCCAGCTTGTGATTCTCGACGCCGGCACCGGCATACGGGGGCTCGGGTCCACGCTGGTGGAGCGGCAGAACGGCGCCGTGCAGGCGGAAATCCTGCTGTCGCACACCCATTGGGATCACATCCAGGGGTTGCCGCACTTCAAGCCCTTCTTCGCTCCGGGGAATGCGGTGCGCATCTGGGGTTCCAAGCAGGGCGCGAAGTCGCTGGATGAGATCCTCCATTTACAGATGGATCCCGCGGTCTTCCCGATCCCGCTCACCGCGGTGTCGGCATCGCTGACCGTGGAGGAAGTGCGGCCGGGCGGCGAGTTCACGGTGGGCGGCGGGATGTTTCGGGCGAGCGCGATGCAGATCCGCCATCCCGGGACGACGCTGGCGTATCGCCTCGTCCCTGTCGCAGGCGGACGCAGTATGGCCTATGTAACGGACAACGAGCTGGGCTCCGGGGGCAGCTACGAGACCATGCCCGGGTGGCGGCGCGAGCTGGTCCGGTTCTTGAACGGGGTGGACCTCCTGATTCACGACGCCATGTACACGCCGGCGGAGCTGGACTCGCACCGCGGCTGGGGACACTCGTCGTACCAGGAAGCGGTGGAGCTGGCCGCCGAGGCCGGGGCGAAGCGCCTGGTGCTGTTCCACCACGAGCCCGAGCACGACGACGGCGCGATGGACACGCTGCTGGCGGCGGCGCGACGAGCGGCAGGGCAGCATCGTGGGACGGCGCCGCTGGAGGTGGTGGCGGCACAGGAAGGCATGAAACTGTCTCTCTAGATCGAGGTGCTAGGCGTATGCGAATGCGTTCACTCGTCGGCCTGATCGGGCTGGGCTTCACCGGCGGCGTTGCGACGCTGGCGGCGCAGGGCGGCGGCCAGGACACCCGGCCGGGAATCGCGGTCTTCGCGTTCGCGAACGGCGGTTCGTACGGGGCGCAGAAAGAGGACTACGACGCGCTGGAGCGCGGTATGGCGGGGATGCTGATCTCCGAGCTGGGGGCGAATCCCGCGCTGCGGGTGGTGGAGCGGGAGAACGTCCAGCGCCTGGTCGAAGAGCAGAACCTGGGCGCCTCGGGCCGCGTGGACGACCAGACCGCCGCCAAGATCGGCAAGATCGTCGGCGCGCGCTACGCCATCATGGGGAGCTTCATCGACCTGTACGGGGATTTCCGCGTGGACGTGCGGGTGGTGAACGTCGAGACCTCGGAGATCATCAAGACCGAGAAGGTCCAGATGCAGCGCGAGCACCTGTTCGATCTGGTGCGCACCCTGGCCGGAGCGCTGAACAAGGACCTCAATCTGCCGCCGCTCTCGCGGCAGGTCTCGGAGCAGCGGATGAGCCGCCAGATCCCGACCGAGGCGCTGACCTACTACAGCCGGGCCCTGCTCTATCACGACCGGGGCAACCACACGCAGGCGCGGGTGATGTTCCAGAAGGCCATCGACGTCTTCCCGGAATACGCCGAGGCCAAGGACGGGCTGCAGCGGGAGCCGACCTCTTGACGCTCCGGTGAGCAGCGGCCCGCTCAACCGAATCGGCAACTGGGCGGCGCGCTGGCTCTCCCAAATGGGAGCGCTGGCGCGCTTCGCCTTTGGCGGTGCCCGCGCCGCCGCGCGCCTGCCGGCCGCGGGGCGCGCGGTGGTCATGCGCGTCACCCTCAATCAGATCCGCTTCACCGCCGTGCATGCCATGGGTCTGGTGATCCTCCTCTCGGGGATCCTGTCCTTCCTGGTGATCTCCCAGGCCGTGCGCGAGCTGGGACAGATCGGCGCCACCGGCCTGATCGGCACGCTCATGGTCGTCGCCATCGTGCGGGAGCTGGGGCCGCTGATCACCGCCCTCGCGATCGTGGGCCGCTCCGGCACGGCGATCGCGGCCGAGCTGGCGACCAACACGGTGATGGGGGAAGCGCGCGCGCTCGAGGGCATGGGGATCGACCCGCGGCAGTACCTCGTGCTGCCTCGCTTCATCGGTGCGGTGGCCAGCGTGTTCGCGCTGCTCGTCCTGTTCGACCTCGTGGCGATTGCCGCCGGGTTCGCCGCGGCGCGGCTCAACGGCATGACCGGGACGCGGTACGCGGAAATCGTGCTGCAGACGCTGTCCGCGCACGATGTCTGGCTGACGGTGGGCAAGGCCCTCGCCTTCGGCCTGATCGTCGGCGTCCTGCCGAGTTACTACGGCCTGTCGGTGCGGCGCGCCGCGACCGAGGTCCCCATCGCCGTGAGCCGGGCGACGGTCACATCGATCGTCGGGGTGTTCCTGTGCTCCGCGCTGTTCGTGCTGCTGGGCTGAGCGCGTGACAGCTCCCCCGCTCGTCTTCGAGGAACTGCCGCTCACGGAGCGGAGCCGGACCACGTTTTCGCTCACGCTCGCCTCACACCAGACGATCGCCGTCCTGGGCGACGAGGAAAGCGGAGTCGATCAGCTCGGCGGGTATGCGCTGGGACTGGAGTCGCCGCCGGGGGGACGAGTGCTGATGTTCGACACCGCGATCGCCGAGCTTTCCCTGCCGCAGCGCTTGGCGTTCCGGCACCGGGTCGGATACCTTCCGGCGGGCGACGGTCTGCTGCAGAATCTCTCCCTGCGCGACAACATCGCATTGCCGTTGCGGTTCGGAAGCGACGCGCGCCCGCGGGAAATCGACGGCCGCGTCGCCGTCATCGTGGCCGCCTTGGGGCTGCGCGAAGCGGCGGACCGGCGCCCCGCGCAGGCGACGGAGGAGGAGTGCCGGCGTGCCGCGCTCGCGCGGGCCGTGGCCTTCGACCCGACTTTGCTGGTGCTGGAGCAGCCCTTCGACGGGATCACCGCGCGCGCGGCCGCGGAGCTGCTGGAGATCGCGCGCGGCGGGGAGACGGCGGAAGGCGCCCGCCGCACGATTCTCATCACCGGCCAGGAAATCCCGACGGTCGTGCAGCGCCGCTGTGATCGCGTCTACCGGCTCACGCGCGCCGGGATGCTAGAGCTGGAGACGGTTTGATGCGAGGGTCCGTGGATACCACCCGGCAGGATTTCATCGTGGGGCTCGTGATCGTGGGCGCGATCGCCGTGGTCGTGGGGGCGCTCCTGGCGACGAGCGGGTGGGGTGAGCGCCGCTACGACCTCTACCTGCGCGCCGCGAGCGCGGAAGGACTGACGGCCGACAGCAAGGTGCTGCTGCAGGGGCTGGAAGTCGGCCGGGTGATGCGCGTGTCTCCCCGGGTGGATTCCACCACGCGGACCGTGTCCTTCGTGGCGAAACTATCGATGATCGAGCGCTTCTCGGGTGGCGCGGATCTGCGGCTCCCGGCCGGCACCCGGGGACGCCTCGAGCCGGCGAGCCAGATCTCCTCGACGATGCTGATCCGGATCGTGCTGCCCGACTCCGGCGGCCGGACCGCCCGGCTGCTCGCCGAGGGCGACACGATCGACTCCGACCGGAAGGTCCCGGTCATGGACCAGGTCGCCGAGGTGGCGCAGCAGCTCTCCAAAGAGGTCCAGGAGGTGCTGCACCGCACGCACCAGTCGCTGGAGCGCGTGGATGCCATCCTGGCCCAGGCGAACGGTGTGCTGAAGGACATCCGGCCCAGCGTGGAGACCACGCTGGCCGACGTCTCGACGACGATGGGCCACGTCAACAAGCTGGTCCAGCGCCTCGACCCGGGGCTCGCCGACTCGGTGTCGCGGGCCATCGCCCTGTCGACCCGCGTCCTGCTCCGTGTCGATTCCCTCGCGGCCCAGGCGGGCCAGATGACGACCGAGAACCGCGAAGACGTCCGCAGCGCGGTGGCCAACATCACCCAGCTGACCCGGCAGCTCAATCACCTCGCCGAGCAGGTTTCGCGGCGTCCGTACCGGCTGCTCACCGGCGTGAAGCCCCTATCGTCCGACTCCGCGCCGCACGGCGGCGCGCAGGACAGCATCCCATGAACTATCTGCTGCTGCACCCGGACGGCTGGTCCCCGGCGCCGCTCGGGCCAGCCCTGGAAACCGCCCGGGTGGAGACACGGGGCATCCGGGGGCCCGCGGATCTCCTGCCGGACCAGCGGCCCACCGTCTTTCTCCTCCCCCATGACGGCCGGAACACGTTTCCGCTCGATGCGTTGCGGTCGTTCGTCGACGCGGGCGGCGCGATCG